>WJKO01000412.1 GCA_014729055.1 Promethearchaeota archaeon
AATTTTCAGTCCGTGGAAATCAATAACATGAAACTCCTCACCAGATGAAAAATATCTTTTTTCATCAAACACGTCATAATTTGGCAATAGATGTTTGTGAACAAATGAAGTCTCCCCATTTGGGTGTATAATAGCAGCAGAGTTATGGAACGGTGTCAATGAATCAGATTTTTTGCTATCTTTCGTGATACATCCAATGATAACAATCGATTTCTTTACTTCTTGTACGATTTGATCGAGTATTTTTAAATTATTATCTACAAAATCGTGGATAAAAATGAGATCTTGGACAGGATATCCCGTAATAACCATTTCGGGAAATAAAATAAAATCACAGTCTTGTTCTTCCCCTTTTTTGATATATTGTATGATTTTATCTCTGTTTCCATGAAAGTCTCCCACTGTTGGATCTATTTGTGCCAATCCGACTTTTACGTTATAATAATGCATCTTTATGTGTCCCTTCGGCTTTATATGCTGATTTTAATTTCATTTACCTTATTCTTTCAAATTTCAAGAGTGCTAGTTTCGTTTTAATTGGAGAGGGTAGTTTTGAAAAGAATTCAAATTCATTTATTTCTAAATCCAATGTTTTATTTAGGAAATCTAAGGAATTAATCTTATTTAATTTTGAAGTTATACCCATATATCCTCCTATTCCAGATTTTGAAACTACACGGTGGCATGGAATCAATATTGGAAAATCGTTATTTCGCATGGCATTGCCAACGGCTCTAAATGCTCGTGATTCCAATAAATCTGCAAGTTTTTTATATGTTAGGATCTCACCCGGTTGCGTTTGAGATAACGCACGATAACATTTAAGATAGAAAGGAGGAATCTTGTTTATATACTGATTTTCTTTCAATAAAATATCCAACAGCTTGATGTGATTAATCTTTTTCATCAAAAAATATTGGTCTACCGCATCCCAAATTTTGCTTTGCAATGATTTTAATTTTGCGTAATCAATATTTGGAAAACGCTCTTGTTCTTTTTTCTTATTTATGTCTTTAATGCGTCCAATCTTAGAATTGACGTGATTTGTGCTTGCTTTATTGGAAATTAAACTAACTATCAGATTTAATTTTGATTGATTGCTAAAAAAGAGATTTACTTGAAAATCTAAATTTGTTAAAAACTTGCAATCATAGATTTTCGATTCAGTATACATGGCATATACCTCAAAAAAAATAGAGAAAGTAAAAAAATCAATGAGAGGGGTTGAATTCCGCCGGAGTATCGAACCCAGGAACGAATGCATGGAATGGATTAACCAAGACCATGCCATTTGTAAACTCTCTTTTCCAATACTTTCGGTTTCCTTGCGTTACCAACTGCATAGGTCCCAAGGCATCACCCAGTTCTAAATCAAAATATTCGGGATGATTGTTAATTTCCTCTCTTACTGTGCCTAAAGAGTAACCTGCTAAATTATAAGGATACCCTCCATCATAGATGGGCTGCGGATGGAATGCTAATGTATGATTCTCGTTTGCTTTACCCATAAGATAGGTCGAAACTGCATACTCTAATGCTTCCATATCATCGCGTTTATACCAAGCAGCCCAGATATATGAACGGTTTAAACTGGAATGATAATACATATTTTCAACAATCTCTTGCCAATCCATTGGCTCATAAAAGATAACTGCATCACGATCATCTACGCGATTACCGTATGCACCGCCACATCGAAATGCTAACTCCCCCCAAATTCCTTGCTGATATTGCTGTGCTTCATCCCAAAACGCTTGAGTTATAATGTCAACTTCCATGTTAGAGTCGATGCGTTCAATCCAATCATAACATGCTTCTGTGACCTCTTCAATACTATTATAATCTCGTAAATCATCGATTTCTAATTGCCAATACCCTTTCCACATAACTTCATCTATGGCTACTCCATCTGCATGATATTCTTTTACGCGATTGTCCCAAATCATAGCAAACCAATCCGCATAATCCATACTTGATAGATCCATATAATGCCCGCCACAATCAGCAGACCATCTTCTATGACCTATTACTTCGGTTCCATCATTTTTCTTTAAAGTCCATTCGTCCATAGTTTCATTCCAGATAGTATAAGGCGCCAAAGCACCATCTACCGACCACGTATCGTTCTCACCTTGTGTTGTAGCAAAGTTCATTATATAAAACCTTGATCGCGGATTAATCGCTTTCATATCGAGAACATCATCAGGATAGATAGTATATTCTGTATAACCCCCAAGGGACCAGACGTCAAATGTCTCAGCCATCCATACTTTAGCCTCCTCTTGGCTCAGCCCTCCTAATGAGCGTGCATCATAGAGATATGCACCTAATCGGACGGTCTTATTTTTCCGGATAATTTCATCATGTGCAAATCCTGTTGGATCTGGTGAATTCAATAAAATTATCCCCGTTCGTTCCTTCAACTTAATATCATTAACGGGATCTCCATTCACGGTATACATGGTAGTATCTAACGTGATATGAACATAAGGACGGCTTTCAGTATACAACCATATTGACAATATACCAGATAACGACATAACGATCATCGAAAGTGCAAAAATCTTTGTCTTAAATGCTTTATTCGGACGGAAAGGTAAGATCGAATATGATTTAAGTGAATCTATTTTAATTTTCGACACCAGACCCGTTTTTTGTGCCTTAATCCTCGCCATGAATTTTGTATCATATTGTTTTAGATGTCTATCCGCTAATGTTGTGAAAAGAGCAAATATACCAATAATGGCAATTGCAACCAGCGGGAGAACCCAATGATCCTCGGGATAGTCTCTAACAATAAACTTCATCTCATGGGCTAATAAACCAAACAAGACAATCAAGATTACGCTCAATATGGCTTCATTAGCTCTGCCAAGCGCAAATCTTGTTTTGTGTTTCTTATCCATATAATATTTGATTAATACATCTGTGGCAAATCCGAGTATTAATCCATTCAGAAATATCG
The DNA here is from genome assembly GCA_014729055.1 of Promethearchaeota archaeon. Taxonomy (GTDB): domain Archaea; phylum Asgardarchaeota; class Lokiarchaeia; order Sigyniarchaeales; family Promethearchaeaceae; genus WJKO01. The sequence continues at coordinate 2,966 of WJKO01000412.1, forward strand.
CAATAGGTGCATAAAACAATTGATATCTTATCATAAATGCGTAATATAACGCGATTAATCCATAGCCGAGAATATATTTCTTGATTTTATGATGACTTATCCGCTTTTCCTTATCCAATAACTCTGAGACGATTGATATCCCTAATTTATCGGAAATTATCCCTACGGCAATTCCCAGAAACACCCAACCATATCCTTCATACCCGTATTCTGCTGTTGAGTATACAATTAACAATGCTTGTATAACCCAGAATAAAAGGATTCCTATGAACTTGATCATATATACTCTGTTATATCTATTAGCTTTCACGATAAGATTGATGGGTTTGGCTACTTCTGATTCTTGCGCTTTATTCACCTCAGAGATCTCAGAGTTTTCATTTTCGACAACCTTATTCTTCAAAACAACGGACAGACTGTATAATATCGCTGTAGAAAATATCAGATATTCAATACCCGTGAAAATAAGATTAATAATTGAAACCGCTATTAAGGCAAATGCTATACCAAGGAAAAAGAATGCGTCATTCGATAGTATGGAAATTACCTTGGAATCGTTTTCAATGCCATCCTTTTGACTATCTTTTATACCATCAAGTATTTCGGGCAATGAATACAAATCTAAAATAGATTTGTAGAATCCGAAAATAAGAACTAGATCGACCACAATACAACTTGTGATGCTTCTTTCGTCAAATCCAAATTTGGTAATAAGACCGAACAAAAACAAAGACGGGATAAGTAGAAGATTAGAAATATTCCTAATCTTATTCCTTATTCTTATATTGGCTCTCAAGACAAAGTAAATAAGAAAAATAAAAGGTAAAGAGACAGCGATAACTATAAGTGAGGTTCCTTCAAGACCTTGGTCAAACACTCTAACAAAGATCCATGGAAAGATGTAAAAATAAAACAATAGCGTTGGCGTGAACCCAAATCCCTTTAATATCTTGTTAATCGTAACTTGCGGTAGAGAATTTATGTGTTGATTTCTTTCACCATTAATATTTAAATCATTACTATCATTATATTCGCGTTCATCATTCGCTTGTGTATTACTTTCGCTATGCTTGTTTTCCATCTTCTTCAACAATTAAAAATGTGTTTTTCTCATTAAAAATATTTCAATAAATCAATGAAGAAAAATAAGTTAAAAATAAGTAGTTTTTAGGTTTTTTGCATCTTTTTTGCATCTTTTAAACATATCTTATCCTTTTTTTACGTAACAGAAAAATAAATCCAACCATAATGGCAGCAGTCATTGCCCAAAGCGGGAATCCCGGTACATCACCGTTACCCCCACCATTGTCGTTTCCACAGCCACCTCCGCACGTTCCAGTGCCCGCTGTATAGGTTAAAGACCAGACATATTTCTCATGTTCACTTAACACCCAACTACCATCGAGAGCATAAGTTTTCAATTCATCGTACACGTATTTCAGTACTTTGTCTTCATTAAATTCTATGTATGCTTTATATTCCCACTTCGAGGATCCCTCGATACATGTCCCTGTTAACGTGAAATTATTCGGCGTTGGTTCGGTTAGAGTAAACCACTTATCATCCTCTAACGCTTGTAATTGGTTTCTCGTTGAATCAATTTCTATTGTGCATACAACGTATACGCCTACAATATAATCACCTTGGTAGTCAATGATATCTGTTACCCAATAATTGCTCGAATCCTGCGGCGTGTAATATTTCATATGTGAGATTTCGCCCGTTCCAGAATCTGTACCATTATTATCATACGTCCCGTTTAGGTATTCCCCACCTGGAGAGTCTGCAAAATTCGTAAAGTCGAAGGCAAAATAATAGCTGTCCTCAACTATTAAGTCGTTTCCTACACCGAGTCCATCTTTTCGATAAAAATATTTATCAGCGTCCCATCGAAACGATGCTCCTTCGCATACGCAATAATCATTGCTCGCTAACACGGGTTTAATTGACGAGATAAACACTAAAGCACAAAACAGAACGGTGAGTTTCAGTCGTAGATTTTTAATATTCATGTTTGCTCATCCCTTTCGTTTGTTTTTATTTCTATAATATTTTTTAATATTATATTTCTATGCAATAATTCTATATAATTTAATTTATCCAATAATGATGTTTAATAGATCGTAACACCAAGTAATATTTAGAAAAGCATGTGTGATGAAAATAGGGGGTCTCAAATATTTATCAGCTACGCAATGGCGGATTCTGAAAGGTTGTAAGTTAAAGAAATTGCGCAAAGTCGGAGGTTGCAAACTTGATAGCACGTTTAAAAAGTATCAGGAAATTAAGTTGACATCGGCAGAACATGCCGCCATGCTGGAATTGAAATCGCTGGTGGAAGAAGCGATTCTGAAAGTATCTGGTGTTAGTTATGATACCTTTGGATTCACTACTTCGGACAAGCATGTAACGCAGCTCGGAATTTATCGCAAAGGATTATCCTCTCTCCCAGAGAGGATAAGAAAAGAACTCTTAAAATATAAGCGCAAAAAGTAAAAGTATATGAGTATAATCGGGAGAAAGTGAATAGTATGGTACTGCAAGAAAAATATCCGTATATTCGCGACGACGTATTCCTCATCGCTCAAGTTGACGATAAAACTGGCAGACAGCACCTTATCATGCAAAAAGTCAATCCCAAAACGAATGACGTCGAATTTGAGGACAAAATCTTTTGTATCCACACGGCAATCACCACAATTACGGGCGAGCAATATGAGGAAATCCAAGACGACCCGGACAAGATGCAGAAGCTTGAGGAGGCGTCTCTTCACATCCGGTCAAGCGAAAAT
>WJKO01000413.1 GCA_014729055.1 Promethearchaeota archaeon
GGCATCACTACCAGGTATTAAATGTCCATATTGTGGATATAGAATTCTCTACAAAAAAAGACCCTCTATAATCAAACAAATTAAAGCAATATAGAGAACAAAAAACATCTATTCTAAAAAAAGGAAATTAAATACTTACTTTTAAATTTAGTTTGTTTATCAGTTCTTTATACCTGTTTCTTACAGTTACTTCTGTTATCTTAGCAATACTCGCGATTTCACGCTGTGTCCTTTTCTCTCCTTCTTGAATAGCAGCTACATATATGGAGGCAGCAGCCATACCAGAGGGATCCTTACCACCAATAAGACCTATCTTTCGTGCTTTATTTAGAATTATTAGAGCCCGTCGTTGAGTGTTAGAAGAAAGACATAATTCCGAAACGAATCTCGAAACGAAATTTTTAGGGGATCTGGAGGGTATTTTTATCCCCAATTCCCATAAAAGCAATCTATAACACCGACCAAGTTCCTTTTTATCAATCCTGCTATTCATAGATAACTCATCTATAGTAATCGGGATTTTTCTAATTCGACATGCTGTGTAAATAGATGCAGCCATCATGGATTCTATCGATCGTCCACGAATTAAATTTCGTTCAATCGCTCTTCGATAGATAAGAGCAGAGGTTTCCTTTATTTGCTTCGAAATGTCAATTTGAGACGCCAATCTATCTAATTCATTCATTGCATAGGCCAGATTTCGGTCAATACTGGAGTGTACACGCATTCTTAGCTGCCATTTCCTTAATCTAGAAGCTTCAGCTCTTCTTTTTGGTGATAATTTCTTTCCTTGTGCATCCTTGTCTCTCCAATCAATTATGGTCGAAAGCCCTTTATCATGTATGGTCAGTGTAGTTGGAGCTCCCACTCTACTTTTTCTGTCTTTTTCTTCAGTATTAAACGCCCTCCATTCTGCACCTTGATCAATGAGATGATGTTCTATAACCAAACCACAACTGCTACAAATAACGTCTCCAGTTGAGGTATCATAAATAATATTTTTATCCTTACAATATGGACAGATTAGATCTTCATTCATAAGATTACTTCCTATATATAATTTTGAACCAATATTAAGTAATAGGGCGGATTAATTGATTCTTTGTTAGGTTAGCGAAATGGAGATCATTCATTGAACATTTTTGGTTTACGTTATGCATCAAAAAATACTTAAAATGGAATAAACAGTTCAATAGTAGCTAAATGCAATTATTTTATCGATGTGAAGTAATTGCCTTCTTGTAAAATTAATTCAATATTTAGATATATAAATCTTTGTAAATTTTGTAAATCATTTTTATTTGTGTTGTTTCTTTTTCGATTTCTTTTTGTTTTTACTTGATTTCTTTTTACTCTTGCTTGATTTCTTTTTACTCTTGCTTGATTTCTTTTTACTCTTGCTTGATTTCTTTTTAATCTTGCTTGATTTCTTTTTAATCTTGCTTGATTTCTTTTTGCTCCTGCTTGATTTCTTTTTGCCTTTATTTAGTTGTTCATATTTTTCATCATACATAATATAGGAAGCTCTTCTTCTTCTAACCGCAAAGTCAGAATCAAGTTGCGCAGTAATAACATGGGGGGGTTCTCCGTGTAGATAACTCACATCGGTAACGGGTAATTCTGATTCTTCGATATATTTTCTTAAAACTGGCATTTTAATTGCTTTTCCACATATCTGACATTCAACAAGAACAATCTTAATCTTAGGATCCTTGGATTCTTCTTCCAAGATCAGTTGTCCCTCAAGGTCTTTTTCACTTATTTTAATAGGATTTTTCATGGGAACTGTGGGTATACCAAGATCTTCATCCTCTTCTGATTCATAAATCTTTTCCACATCTATTTCTGTATTATCTTTCTTAGATTTTTTTTGGGGAGCAGATTTTGTTGGGGGCAATGTGATGTCAATTTTAGTTGACGATATTTTCTTGCCCGATACTTTTACGTCACTTGGTTTGAGTCCACTGGTGTCTTTTGATTTTTTTTCTGCAGATTGCGTTGAAGGGGGTAATATTGGTTCCTTTATCTCAGTCTCTGGTTCTTGAACGCCAACAATAGCTTCCAAATCTTTTTTATAGTCATCAATTGTTTTATATGAAAGAACTCGCAATGCTTTTGGATTAATTGGAAACGACATAGGGAACACAACAAAAAGTAAATTTACAATGAAAATAACAAATAAAATAATAATACAAATTATAATCACAATTCTTATTGAGGTTAACCATAGATTCCACAACGATTTATTAATCTCAGTTGCATTGTCCTCAAAAAATATAAAACCAGATCCTGAAAGATCAGAAATTAACAAAAACAATAATACAAAGACCACGGAAATTATTGTTACTACATTCAATATTGATAATTGGCGTAAATTTGTCAGATTGGATAGTTTATTACGCCATTCAGTAGAATTTTCATATCTTCGAAATTCATTAATTTTGTCTCTAATGGACTTAAACAGAAATATATCTTTTAATAATCTTTTTTTACGATATTGCTCTAAATCTGGCAAAATTTCTAGTAAAAACTGCTTGACTTTTTTTACATTTGGTTTATCTGTTGTTTTTAAGCCCAAAGTCTTTATGACAAAAATATTTGGATTAACAAATTTATTGATAACACGGTCGTACAA
>WJKO01000414.1 GCA_014729055.1 Promethearchaeota archaeon
GGACGATGCGGTGTTAAAAAATAACGTTATAGATCGGATTATTCGTTGGATTAAAAATGAAAGTACGTATCAAGAAGACATGGTGTTTAGGGTATCTTCAATTGCACCTGGGACAACAATTAAGAAAAGCAAACCACGAGAGATTCTTATCAAAGAAAACTTGAATACTATCTTATTAGAAAAAGGTTGGATCAATCAATTCCCGGGTCGCGGACAATGGATGTATTTAGGACCATATGCAACGCTTTTTCGTGCAATCCAAGATTATTGTAAAGAAAAAATTAACGAACTCGGGTTTATTGAATGCTTATTTCCCAAGATGATTCATACAGATGTAATGATGCGTATGAAATATTTCGAGGGCTTACCAGAAGGAATGTTCTACGTAAGTTTTCCCGAACGTGAACCCGAGTTATTCCAGAAATTCAAGGCACAATTAAAAATATATAATGAATTGCCATTAGATACACTAGAAGAAGCACTAAACCCACCGTTTGCAGTACTCGCTCCCGCGCAATGTGAACCTTTCTATCAGTTTTTCTCTAAGCAAATATTAGAAAAAGATGCTTTGCCTATAAAGTTCTGCGATTATTCAGGATATACATACAGGAATGAGGGAGGAGGAACTGGAGGATTAGAAAGAGTCAGTGAGTTTCAACGAATTGAAACTGTTTACCTCGGAACCCCTGAAATGGTAGAAGAGATAGCAGATAAAACACAAGATGCTTTTACTACGGTATGCGATGGATTAGGATTGGAATGGTTTGTAGAAGTCGGAGACGACCCATTTTATCTTTCGGGTAGAAAATATGACGATAAAGAATTACAATATCCGAAAATCTTTAAGAGAGAAATTAGAGTGAAAACTCAAAAAGACGAAAGTATTTCAATCGGTTCTGTAAATGTTCATGGTACGCATTTTGTAGATGGATTTAAAATCAAAAATAATTTTCACGGAGATTTATGGACGGGCTGTACTGGATTTGGTGTATCTAGGATGGTGTTTGTGTTTCTCCTCTATAATGGGTTAGATCCAAAAAAATGGCCCGAAGTAGTGAAAAAGAGAGTAAATGATTTACCGGACATTCCAAAAATTTTAAATTGGCCTTGAATACGCTCGCCTTAAATGGAGTATATTGGTGTATTTTGATCTTGACAAAAAATACACTACTGAATTTAATAAGTAAGAAATATTCTAAATAATTTTATATAAAATGGGGATGTCTGTACTTGGATGAGGAAAGTGAAGAATTGGGAAGCGACATGATAAAATCAGATGAAAAAATAAAGCAGAACACCAATGATGAGGAAATCATAAACGAAAATCCAGCGGGTAACGTTAATTATACAAATGAAACACATTCAGAGAAGTTAGCGAGATATAACATCAATAAAAAGCAAGCTTTTTTTACATTGATGCTTTCAGTTTTTGTGGATGTACTCGGTTATTCCATGATCCTCCCGTTACTTCCAACAATTGCTTCAAAGCTAGGGGCTTCTGATATATTTGTTGGTATTATAATTGCATCAAACAGCATGATGTCCTTGATTTTTGGACCAATTTGGGGTCATTTGAGCGATAAATATGGAAGAAAACCAATTCTACTAATATCACAAGCGGGAACTTTCGCTGCTTTTTTAATTTTAGGATTATCTCCGGACATATATGTGATATTACTTGCTCGCCTTGTAGACGGAATATTTGGCGGACAATTGCCTGTAATTCGTGCTTACATCTCAGATATAACCACAGCGGACACGCGATCCCATGAAGTTGGTAAGATTGCAGCAGGGGTAGCGTTTGGAATCATTTTTGGACCGGCTTTAGGGGGATTTTTGGGTGCTATTAATTGGCGATATCCTGCGTTCTTGGCCTGCGGTATGTCTATAATTTCAATTATACTTGCAACCCGATTAATAGAAAGTATGCCTGAACAAAGAATAGCGGATATTAAGAAGGATAAAGCCCGCAGAAGATTAGCACAGATGGATGTAAAAGATAAATTCTTAAGCCCTGTCTTAGTTATTCGATACATTCAGTATTTCCTATTATCAATAGCGTTTTCCATGTTTACAACCAGTTTGCCTTTGGTAGTTGCAGAACGATTTGGTGCTAATGAGATTATGATCGGTGTTTTTATGAGTATGGCTGGATTCTTGATGATTTTGGTCAGTGGTTTCTTGTTAAAAACGCTAATCCAAAAATTCGGAGAAAAACGGATGTTGGGTATTGCAATGTCCCTCTTGGTAATTACGTTCATAGTATATCCATTTTTAGAACGATTTGGGCTACTCTTTATCATAGGTATTCCATTGATATTCGGAAATTCCTTTTCTCGACCTTTAATTCAAGCAAATATTACAAAAGCTGCGGCAGAAGACAAACAAGGGTATGCAAGTGGATGGAGCACTAATTTACAGAGCCTTGCACAAACGATAGCGCCTTTAATTAGTACTGGATATCTTGAAATGGGCACGGTTTATGTTGGAATGAATGGTATTTTACCTTATTTTTTTATTGGATTCACATGCGCGTTTTGTGCAATGGGTTTGCTTGGATTTGGCATCTACGATATGAAAAAGCATTCTGATACATTTGTGGATAGTAAAGATTTGAAAAACCGCAGAATAGCGTAAATATCCATTATTGTTTTTATGAATCAATTTTTATTTTTCTCTCAAGTAAATTTTCAAGTTTCATTAATTCTTCTCTTTAAAGATTTGCATTAAAACAATCCCTATTATCGTTATAGCAAGACCTAGCATTGTAATCCAAGTAACTTGATATTCAGTGCGATAAGTAACCGTATATAGTAGAATTGGAAACGCCACTTGCATACAGCTTATACAAGGAACGAGCACGCTTGCATCTGCTTTTTTTGCAAACCCCCATTGACTTGTTAGAAACGCAGTTGTAGCAAATATAAATGATGCTAAGAATAGAATTGTTGCAATCGGATTAGAAAAGTCTGGAAGAAATCCAGTATCTTCCACTTGATAAGATTGTCCGATGCCCTTTAGGATTGGATCTAACGCACCTATATAACCAACGAATAGACCAAACACAATACCTACATACAGAGGCTTGTTGAGTTTATGAGTAATAAAGACCCCCGTAACGCCTAATCCGACCATAATTACAATTAAAACTAGAAGTGCTACCAAATTGGGATCTCCCTTAAATTCAGGTCTTTGTGAATTCTCCCAACCTAAGATAATTGTACCGAGGATAAGGATAAAAGATCCTATGTATTCTATTTTTTTTATCTCTTCTTTAAGAATTTTTGCAGAATATAACATTAAAACAATAAGACCAATACCAAACATAGAGGTATAATAGGAACTATTACCTTCAGAGAACATATTAGAGAGCATAGCCCATAACATAGGTGTTTGATTTAACGCAAATCCTATTATATATATCGTGGGTTTTTTTGTACCCTTGACTGCCTCGAAATCGCCTTCCTTTTTTACTTTTGCCCGGATCTGGTCAAAAGTCTCGATTCCATGCCGTTGCATAGCCTTTGCTAGGTTAATAATGACTGAATTAATAATTCCGAATAGCATCGCAACTATGGGGATATACATGATAAATCAGACTACTTTATCCTCAGAAATATCTGTGGTATTTTCAGCATATATCTCGGTTTGATCTTGTTGTTTCCGTCTAACTTTACGTTTAAATCCTTGCATCAATAGAATTCCCGTAATTATTAACATTAATCCTGCAATAGTGGTTGGATATATGAGATATTCTCCAGGATAGGCAAATAAATATAGAATAATCGGCCATACAATATAAAGAGAATTATAGCATGGAACCAGTACACTCGCATCGGCATCTCGTGCAAATCCCCATTGGGTTATGAGAAAAGCTGCCGTACCGACACCGAAAGACAAAACAAATATCAATATTGCGATGGGATTTAATAGATCTGGCAGAAATCCTGCGCTTTCTACACCATAACTCTGCCCAACTGCCTTTAGGAAAGGATCCATACCACCAGAACCACCAGCAAAAAGACCAAATATGATACCTGTTACTAAAGGATTATTCTTTTTATATGCGACAATTAAGCCGATGATTCCAATAGCTAAATATAACCCAATTAAAATCCATGCATTAACTAAAATCATTTCCATTTCTGGCTTCGGACGGTTTATGTTTTCTATCCCTATAATAACGGTCCCTATAATCATGATAATAGCACCAACATATTCTATTTTTTGTATTGTTTCGCCTAGTATCCGTGAACTATAAAGCATTACGACTATCAATCCTAATCCAAACATCGAAGTATGATATGAACTGTTACCATCGGAAAACATATTCGATAACATAGCCCACAGCATAGGTGTCTGATTTAATGCAAGACCGACGAGATATATCACCGGTTTTTTAGCCCCTTCTTCGCTTTCGCCTTTCTCTTTCTTTAATTTGGCACGAATTTGGTCGAAAACTTCGATACCATGTCGTTCCATTGATTTTGCTAAATGAAGAACCATAGTGTTAACGATTCCGAATAACATTGCTAAAGCGGGACTATACATAATTTTAGTTAATCTTCTTGAAATAAAAATGCTAACTTCTTTAATTCATTTTGCCATAGATATATACTAGGTTATATTCTTATGCCGAATGAAAATGAAAATCAAAAGAAAAGTACGAAAAGTGAGGTAATAACACAATACTTTTCAAAAGTAAAGGGATGGGCGATAGAAGAAGACGTGTTTCATAAAGAACTACCGCCAAAAAAAAACATAAAGTATGCATTTCTCTTAAAATATCAAATCAAGAAGGGAAATAAACCAAAAGTGCTTTGCTTCTTCCCTGAAGATAAGGATTATTTCATTTTACAAGCCCAGACCTTTATCCATCCAAAGCATACTCCAATTCTGCTAAAAACAGACGAGGAAAAACGTTGGGAATTCATTTCAGAACTTTCTAAATTCGCAACTTATAATGATTTAACATATACCTATCATTTAGGCGGAAAACCCCCATTATTTTTTCAAATTAATACTCAAACCTATTTTGATGAGGCGTCAAAAGGATTGTTCTTTAAATTGTTTCATCGTATTGCAAGGGGTAATATATTCATGACACAGATGTTTCAACATATTATCCTCGAATCAACTAAGGATATCAATATCGATGCAAAATCTATTGGAATATCTCTAGATGACAAACCAAAACATTCTAGTCTATTCAATGATGAAATAATTGACAAACCACATATCGTTATAATTTATGATGAAGAAGTCAAGATAAGAGAGTTTCCCACCCAAGGGAGTGCTCTGGCATTTATGAAGGAAATTGAAAAGGAGAATCCTGACAAAAAAATACAGACAGCCTATATCATAGATGAAAGCGATGACTTGAAAAAGATAGATCTCTGAACTTTCAAGTGATAAGTAGGCAATTCTTTCAATGATTTTCAATTATTTCAAATCTATTTCATTCTATTTCATTCTTATCTCTTTCTGAGGGTGTTCCCAAATATATGAATATGGCGATTGTACCAATTGCAATAAATCCAAGGAATGTATAACCAATCAGTCTCGTAGTAATGTTTAGTTCAAGATTATTCCCTTTATTCTTTATATATGCATTAAATCCCATAAAAATACCTGATATTATGGCAATTATGGCTAAAACATAAAATAATTGATATACTCCGCCAGGGGGAAAAACGGTATCGAGGTATTCAGATGGATCATCATCCCATAGTTCCTCTTTAACCCAAGGAACGGTCACATAAACAACACCAACAACTATCGTGAGGAGGAAACTTAATCCCGCTAGGATCCTTTCAAATATAAGCCCTATTTTTCGTGATACTTTTTCAGGACCTTGGATCTTCTCGGTTTTTGTAAACACAATCTGAATTAAAAGAGTCAAGAATATTGTTGCAATATACGAAATAAATGGTCCGACTGTTACTACTTTGCTAAGTGTATCGACTTCCCAACCAAATGTGTCGTTTGGATGGAGATAAAAATACGCAACACCCCATAATAAAGCAGTTACAATAAAGGAAAGAAAAGTTCCTAGGAAGCGTGGTCTTTTATCTGAAAATGCAACACACCCAGAAAGTGAACTACACCACACACCAACCCATGCTACGGGACATACATGACCTAATACACCAAAGATATAAATAAGCCAAGCCGTGTATATCGCAATTTGCACAAAGAAAGCAATAAGAAACGGTTTCCGATCTACATCATGAATAAAAGATTGCATATTGTTTTCTATGTCACTTTTAATATATAAGAATTGGGAAAACATTAGAAAATGACTTGTTGATGAGTTAAAGATGAGAAACCTTGGAAAGAAATTTTGGCGTATCGCAGTTTATTCCTTGTATTGCTGCGATTTCAACAACTAATAGCTGAACCGGGATAATTGAAAAAATAGGGCGAAATACATCGTTGCATTCAGGAATATCTATGGACATATCCAACAATTCAATTACATCAGTCGGATTTTTAATCCCTAATACAGTTACACCCCTATCCACTAGACGTTCTACCAGTTTTAATACATCATTATAACGGGATGTCGCCTCCGAATCTGGAAAAATACATAACACAAACGCTGAATGTGATTCTGCTAGAGTTATGGGACCATGCGGAAATTCTGCCGTCGAAAATGCTTGCGCAAAGATTCTCGCACCTTCTTTAAGTTTAAGTGCTGCTTCTAAACAGTTAGCATATTGCGGTCCGGTTCCAATCACAAATGCGTTCTGTGCAAATTTAAAATAGGGGGCTATATCTCTGATTTGTTTGCGATATCTCGGTAATATCAACTCAATTAACTTTGGCAGTGCTTTCAATTCATCCCAAAGCATTTCATACTGCTCGGAATTGATAGTTCCCCGTAATTCAGCAAGCTCCACAGATAAAGCCGTTAAAGTCGCTAATTGCGAAACATAGGTTTTTGTTGCAAGAACTGATTTTTCCTTTCCGGCATAGGTTAATAATGTTCTATCCTTTCCCACGATCTTTACCAAATTGCTTTCTTCTTCATTGGTTAAAGCTATAACATAAGCCCCCTTCTCAGCGGCTTTTGTTGCAGCATAAAGCGTTAATTCTGATTCACCCGATTGGGAAATACATATACAGCAATGTTTCTCGGCAATAATCGGTTCAATCAAATACGGAAACTCTGGAGCAAGCTCGCAATGTGTAGGATAATGTGCCAATTGGCTAAACCAATACGTGCTTACTAATCCTGCATGGTATGAAGTTCCAGATCCGAAACAATAAATACTCTTAATCGTTGTATTATTAACAATTTCTTCTGCAATATTGCGTATTCGTTTTCTGTTATTTTTAACAATTATAGTACGTCTTATAGCCTCTGGTATTTCCCAGATCTCCTCTAAAGTGAACTTTCCTAACTCTAAAAGA
>WJKO01000415.1 GCA_014729055.1 Promethearchaeota archaeon
AGTATATACTATGGTTTTAGAGAAAGACAACGCAATCTCTGACTTTCGGAAATTCATTGGGGCAACTGATCCTGCAGAAGCTGATGAAGGTACTATACGAAAATTATTTGGTGAAAGTAAAACAAGAAACGCAATTCATGGCTCTGATTCACCAGAGTCCGCGGAACGGGAGATTAGGTTAATATTTAATGAGAATTAGTTAAAAAAAAAGAAATTCTTTTTATATCTTTTAATTTTATTCAATAAGATCTTTCACGAAGTCAGGCATGATTTTTCCAAAATAGTCCATTGTAAAGATCATGAATACTGCTAAATCTACCTTCCGAAACCCACCAATCCAGTAATTTTTTGCACGTATAATTAACTCGTTGATACCGCCTGCTTTTAATTGTTTTCCCAATCTATCAATAAAAGAAAAAAGCATAGAACCAAATGCTTCAAAATCCTCTACTGCAATATCTGGTGGGATATCGCTTGCCACTATTTCATCTTGATTTAAATCAAAAACCACAGCGCCTAAAATTTTTTCGTCTTTTGCAGCTTCAACAAAGTATTTAGTGATAAATTCTTTATGACTTTGACTCCGCATTTGCTCAATTTCATCCACAACAACAGATGTAGAGTCTTTAAAACCAATAAAATCATCTAAATCCCCACACCATTTATCAATTAGTCTTTTTGGATAAGTCTCTAAGAATTTACGTGCTATTCGTTCAGCGGCGATTTGATATACTTGGTCGTCCAAATCATCATCTTTGGTTGCCTCAACTACTGACAATATGGGTTCTTTATTAGCATAATAGTAGGTTTTTGTTTCAAGTTCAACTTTATTTATACTCGCTTCATTAATATTATGGGCTAATACTTGAAATGCACTAAGAAATCCACTTAAAAGAGCATGAATATCCTCTGTGGGTTTGTCTGTTTCCGTATATAAAGGAGTCCCATTGCATAAAATAAAAATTGAACGTATCATTTTGATCAACTAAAAGTTATATTGGATTTCTATTAAGTACTCCTTCTTTATGATTCTACTTTTTTTAGTCTTAGAGTTGTTTTAGTACCATCTGGCGTAAATTCACTGTAAGCAATCACAGGTTCAGAATCTTCATCAACTATATTGATTGCTGAAGAAACAATCAAAGCTAATGGACAGATTCCTTTCTTTTGGCCCATGACTTCATGGATTGGATATGACATTGAACATTTGCCAATAACTATTTGATAAGTGTCGTCTCCCTTATCTAGAACTTCGCATTCCGAAGCAATATCTGCGGATTCCATGATCTTTATCCATCTTTCCATAGCTTCGTGTGCATCTTTCGCTCCAAAAACTCCTTTCATCGATTCTGTATCATTTTTCAATGAATTCATTACTTTCACTACCTCGGGAAATACGTGAGTTCGATATCCCCGAGTTCCTATTAAATCAACAAGCGCTGTCTCGTACCCGAATAACGCAGCATGTAACGTAGTAAGTATCCGCATCATCAAAGGGGAGGGCATCTTCTTGCTGAGATAGATGAAAAAGAAAACAATGAATGCAACTAAAGCCAATAATATTCCTAAAACGATATAAAACGTCGTGTCGCTAACCATTTTGATTCCCTTTTTTTTTTTTACTTTGGTTAAGATCTTTTTGAAATTCATCTTAAAAAATATTTCTTTCAATCTATGAAAAGCTCGAATTCATGAAAAATTAGTTCTTTAAATAGACAATTAAAGAAAAAGACATGTCACTAATAATTTGGTGAATATTATGGATAAACTTTCCAAAAAAGTTACAGCTGTATTGGCACTTTTATTGGCAATCAGCTATGGCTTATCACTCGCAGCTGCCGGTGTTTCCGTTCCTGGATGTGGCGGCGGAGACAGCCCATAAAAGATTATGGTTGGCTGTCTCTTTGTTCTATTTTTTGTTATTATTTGTTATCATATTTTCCATTGCTACAATTCGTTTTATGAAAAAAAATAATTTTCTTTAATGTTTGTTGACAAATTCTATCTATGTCAAAAAAAGGAAAATATTCTGGATCAGTTCGGTTAGATCCTTCCAAAATGGAGGAGCCAGACCAAGATAACGAATTTTCAAAAAAGATGTGGCTAGAAGATGTAAAGAAGGATCCCGAGTTTCTTGATGATGTGAAAGAACAAGTAGATAAATGGAAGAAATCAATATCAATCACTGCTGATCCTGATGAATTAAAAATTCATATGGTTGGCGAAAGTCATATTGATGTGGCTTGGAAATGGCGATATGAACAAACTCGGCAAAAAGCAATCAAAACATTTAGAAAAGCTGTTACTAATGCAAAACATTTTGAAGGAAGGGACTATAATTATTGTTTTGCTCTTAGTGAACCTTTATTATTGGATTGGGTTCTACAAGACGATCCTGGTTTATTTAAAGAAATCCAGGAAACTGTTAAAAAAGGTGGCATAGAATTAGTCGGAGGATCCTATGTAGAACCGGACTGTATGATGCCTAGCGGTGAGGCATTCGCCCGATCACGCCTTTATGGTCAACGATTTCTTAAGACACACTTTAATCAATTAGCAGAAATAGAATGGTTCTTAGATTCATTTGGATATAATTTAGGTCTTCCGCAGATTCTTGTTAAATCTGGGGCTACTGGGTTTTGGACTTCTAAGATTACATGGAACCGGCAAACGATTTTTCCATTTGTAAATTTTTGGTGGCAAGGTCCTGATGGATCGAAATTATTAACCGCAAATTTTCAAATGGGGATGGGCAGCATCGAACGCTGGATTATGTGGGAGATGGGCAGACATCCACTTAAATCAGATGGTCGCAAAGAATGGGATTATACAAAAGATTATGAAGAAATTGATGAACATGTCGTTTTGGATGAGATTTGTCCACATTGCGGGTGTTTCTTTGGTAAAGGTGATGGAGGTCATGGTCCAACATTTCAAGAAGTTGCGGTCGCAAATGCATGGCAAGATTTAGGATTTGCTAAATGGAGCCGGGTTGGCAAATTTTATGACGGGCTACGAGAATGGGCGGATAGATTCCCTATATGGAAAGATGAATTATATTTAGAATACCATCGAGGCACCTTCTCCGTTCATTCTGAAGTAAAAAGACATAATAGGTTGTATGAAAATGCATTAACTGGCTTGGAAACCTTTGCACTATTGACGGGATTAGCTAATCCGAATTATAAATATCCCAGAGAAAAGCTTGAACGAATCTGGAAGATTGTCTTACAAAATCAATTTCATGATGTATTACCTGGAAGTTCTATACCCGAAGTATATGACGATGTATATGACTTTTGGGTTGAACAAGATGCGTTAATTGAAGATATAAAAGGAGAAATTGGGAATACTATCGGATCGTCACAAGAAGAAAAACCACTTAACAGAGAAAAAGTGAAAACGATTAGTTTATTCAACCCTGTTGCTTGGGAACGCGAATCGCCTGTGTTTATTCCTATTGAAGAAGTAGACGATTCGATTCAGATTGATGAAGAAGGAAAACCACCATATATTAGATTAACACTTTTAAATGATACAAATAAACAATATCTTGCTCAACCAACGGCAGCTGAACCCGAAGATAATGCTTATCCAAGAACTGCTGGATGGTGGGTGGTACCTAAATTAAACGGAGTCAGTAATACTCCTGCTAAAGTAGAAATATTATCCGAACCTCCAAGTGATACAGCATCATCCTTAGAAGTAACCGAAAAATCAATATCTAATGGCGCTGTTTCTATAAAGCTTGACGAAACTACGGGTGCTATGACTAGCATGATCGCAGAAGGAATTAATAGCAATAAAAATTTGTTAAAAGGCAAGAATTCAAATCTAAACTTTGGATTTTTGGATGATTATCCGCATGATCATGCATGGAATATTAAACCAGAATACTGGAAATATCCCTTAGAAGATATAAAAAATGATAAAGGTGTCAATATAGAAGTAGTCGAGCAAGGACCTATATTTTCTACTATACAAATCTCAAGATTGTTGGGTAAGGAAAATAGTCCCGTGCGACAGGTAATACGACTATTTAAAAATTGTCCAGAAGTATATCTTGAATGGGCTACGGATTGGAAGCAACCTTATGTAATGATCAAGATTTTATATAGTACCGCGACAAATGCAGAAGTATCAACAGCAGATGCTGCGTATTGTGCAATTATTAGAAAAACTCAACCAGAAACCAATTGTGACAAAGCCCGATATGAAAAAATAATGCATAAATATGTTGATCTTAGCACACCAGACAAATCATGGGGTTTAGCATTGTTAAACGAAGGAAAGTATGCCTATGATACGATGGGTAATCGGGGAGACTTACGGTTGACTCTGCTTCGAGTTCCTAAGTATCCAACGGCATCTGGTGAGGCATGGGTGAATCTCGAAAGAAAAATGAATAGAGAAAAATATGGTCAACAAGTACCAGAATTTTCTGGGATGGGTGCAGAAAAGTGTCGCTATGCTCTATTACCACATGTTGGTGGAACTTTAACGAATTCCGATGGTAGTCCGAATGCATTAGTCAAAAGAAAAGCTGAGGAATTTAATCAACCCGTGATGGTAGTTTCATCTAATGCTATACGCGAAAAGAAAGAAAATTTAGATATTAACTCTAAAAGTATTATAGATATATCCCCGAGTAACATTTTCCTCGGAGCATTAAAGAGAAACGAATGGGATTTATCTGATAATATAATATTACGGGTTGTGGAAGGTTGTGGTGTAGACACGAATGCAACAATTAGACTGGCACCAGAGCTTAATAAGATCGTCAAACAAGTTCGTGAGGTAGACTTGCTGGAACGTCCTATTGATTCAGAACTACAATGGGATAAAGAGAAAGGGATTCTAACTAAGAAAATAGGTAAATTTGAGATTGTAACCTATGAATTTGTTATTTAGATTGATTTTAAATTGATTGTAATCTTATAATTTCTTTTATCTTCTTTTATTTCCTTATTTTGCTTTAATTATTTCAATAAATGCTTCGTTTATTCCCAAGATACATTAATAATCCAAATATCGAGAAATATATGAAAAGTAGGACAAATAATCTTAATTCTGCTGTTTCTAAAAGTGTAATTAGATGTAATGCAATTCCTATGCAGATTCCCGTAAGTATACGTAGATAATCATTACTTGTGCGCATAAGGAGTTTTTGAGTACCCCAATCAATTAATCCTGGAATGGGGAGAATTACAATAATTATAAACACTATATCTGGTGGAATCTCGAATCTAAATGCGTGTAATAGAAACGTATGAATAAACAGTCCGATAAGTATACCCGTAAACATACCTGTGCATCTTGTACAGAAAAAAACATAATATCCATCAATTTTCAAGGGAATTGCATGGTCCGATTCAAATTCGACATGATGAGTTAGCAATGGGTGATAAATTATAGAATACTTATTTGCACCTTTTTTCAGTATACGATCAATGAGAACTACCATCAAGGGTGCTATGAATATGAATGAAATTATTTCAGAAATTAAAAATTGTATCAGGTTCTGACGAAACGTGAGACCAATTAATGTATCCCATGAAAGATTCGGATAAATAACTAGAATTGTAATTAGATAAATAAAACAAGAAACAGCAAAACCTAAAAATAAGATATAAAAAAATTTCATAATCTTGAGATTCGGGATGGTTTCGTCTTTATTATATTTATATATTCCGCTGAATAATGCTATAACGCCTATAAGAATTGTATAATCAATTAACACTAAATTATTTGTAGCATATTGATATATGAGGTCTCCCATTACACCACCTAAAACTCCAGGTATGATTCCCCATAAATTTGTAAGTATCGCTAAAACGAGTAATCCTGTCAAAAATTGAAAATTTTGCACTTTGATTCCAGAATTTGCTGCAACCAAAAACACGCGGTATCCAGAGAATTTGCAAGCGAAGTAATAGCACATGCACACAAAAAACATCTTAATTAACAAATTTTTTGTCTTTCTTAAAATAGAGTGATTCTTATTGATTCTATCTTCAAATTTGATTATTTTAAAATAATTATCTAATTCATTCTCTACTTGATCTTCATCCTCTAAATCTATATCTATCTTTTGAATTTTCGAGTTTTTTTCCCCGTCGTTTTTTTCAATCGTCAAATTTACGCACAAAGCTTATGTGATTTAGAAAAGAATTAAGTTTTATGACTCAGATTTTCTTAGTTGTCAAAATCAATGTTGTTGACTTCTTCTTCTAATTCGTCCCAAGTTTCAGAATACCCTCCTTTTAACACATTAAAAAGAATTTCACGACCCATAGGTAAGTCCAGTATTGTTTTATCTTCTGCAATCTTATTAATGCCTGCCTCCATATACGGCCTTTGTTTCATTAAAGCATCCATAGTCTTTTTATGTGTTTTAAAAGTTGCTTTTACTAAACTAAAATATGAGTCAATATTAGGGGCTTCACATAGTAACATTGGAACTAGGGATTCTATCTGAGCCTTGAATGTCTTTTTCTGATTTTCAACACACCATTTATAATTCTTGTGGGATTTTCGTAAAGCGCGTGTCGTCTGGTCTGCTTTGAGATATTGTGAATAATATTTATCGATTATTTCATCAAGGTCTTTATTAGGATTTAATGCAGCTTCTTTTCCAGCGGCTAAAGTAACATCAATTTGGGTGGACGTACCCCTTGCCATGTCTTGTTTTTTAATTCCATTATAGTATAATTTAACCGCTTCCCTTAGTAATAAATTGAATGGACCAGATAGTTCTTTATCGATGTATTTATTCCCTTTTTCAAGTGAATGGTCAATTTGTCCTTTTAATTTTTTTCGTATTATTTTCACATTTCGATTAAATAGCTTTTTATCTACCATTTTTCCGACCAGATTTTTATCGTATAAATTTGATATTCACTTAGTTAAAAGATTGTTTTAGTGTTTTGTATGTTTCCAAATTTGTCAGATTTAGATGTTTGAATAAAACATAGATTTTTAAAGTTATGCTAATTATTCAAACTTATTCAATGCGTTATCTATTTATATAAATAAACATTTAAACTTTATTAAAACACGAATAAATGATTGGAGTTTTAAAAAATATGGAAGAACTAATAAGAAAAACAACCTCAATTTGCCCAGAATGTTTGGAACAGATCCCCGCACGAGTTATTTATGATAAGGACAAAGATATTGTATATATTCGTAAATCATGTGAAAAGCATGGTGATTGGGAAGATATTA
>WJKO01000416.1 GCA_014729055.1 Promethearchaeota archaeon
AAAAAAACGATTTCAGTGGTAAATTGCCGTAATTTGGTAGCTTTTTATAAATATTGCTTTTAAAAACCTGATTATAATAAAGTGTGTGAAATGGATGTCTTTCTTTTAGCGTAGCAAAGTTTGTTGTAGTTTTATATTTTATTCTATTGTAGATATTCATTACCTGCGTGATTGATGATAGCCAATCAATATCATTTAATCCTATTCCCTTGACGAATTCTAACTTTTTTAAATTCTTAAACAATTCTTTGCTCAAATCAATATTTTTATAAAGAAATCTCGTGAAATCTTGCCCACTATCCAAATATTTCGTATCTACTTCCATTTCAATCAACTTTTTTAACATAATAGGTGACTCTATAATGAAGAAATTGGATATATCTAAAAAAAGACCAATTACTTCACTGTCTTCAATTATATCATCATAAAATTTCCTAAAATCTCCAAAACCAAAGAAGGGGCTATAAAACTCAACTAATCGGTCCTTAATAACATCGTTTGAGTGATTTTCTGTGTTTTTTTCATTATTATCCGCGTTCTTTTTTATCAATGCTTTTTCTTTCGTACGAAAAAAGAATCGAGGATTGATGTCTATTAGCAATCTAAGAGAATGATCGTGAGCCATATTTGCTAAATTTTTAATTCGATTAGCCATCTTAGAAATAAATTTTTGATAATATAGGTCTTGTTTGCTTAAATTCTCAATTGAAACATCGATGGGTGGGATATTTATCGTCACATATGAACCTTCAAGTTGATATAATAATTCACAAATATTTTTCCAATGTTTTTCGCGATAACTTGTAAATTTACTATCTTCTTTCAGATGATAGCTTGCTTGTGTAAAAAAATTATGAAAAATACCTTTATGACTTGGATTTTGTTCTGTTTCGCCTTCTGAAATGATTAGTTCTCTGATTAAATTTATAACATTATAATAATCATCACTTTGGTTTCTGAGACTCGAAAAGTCTGTAAAATGATGTAAATCGTACTTTTTTCGGTTCCTATATACAATCTTCTTAAGATATTTTGTTGATAAATCATAATTGGAGAAACTAAAATATTGAGCGATTGGAAAGAAGAATTCAGGTGGAATTTTGCCAAACAAATTACTATGTAAATTTATAGCACGATTCCTAAGTGTCATTTTCAGATTCTCCTTATCTTAGATCTAGTTACATTAAAAATTAAAATATCTTATACTCAAGATATAAATTACTTCTTTAAAAAATAGGCTTTCTATCCATTAGATTCTCCAATTTCGAGTGATTCATTCATGAAAAAAAATAATAATAATATAAGCCGAAATAAGATAAAATATACTCTTTGTGCCTTATTTTTTGCCTTTTTATCGATACAACTAATAATACTAAATGCGTTTGGATTATTTGAGACATATTTCATCCGAGATGATTATAATGAGGATAATTACTTTATCAATAATGGAGAAAAGTTCGATGATCCTAATTTTAAATTAAGGCGTGATTTAGTTTGGAACCGAACACTGGAAAAAGGATATGATGAAGAGACTGGGGTTGTTGGCTCAATCAGGGATCAGTTTTACTATGCATTAGCGTTGCTTGAAACGCCACATCCCTCTAAGCAAAATTTAACAAGGGCAAATAGGGTTATTCGCGCAGGTTTTAATGAATTCTACTATCGTGCAAAATATTTTGGTTTTAGACAATGGAATGCATTGAGGAAAAACTCTTGGAGCGAGGATATTGATGATTATGACTCAAACTATGTTAATTTCGTAAGCCCTTATTTAGCTTATATTGGCATTGAGCATTGGGATAAACTCGAACCAGCGACGATTTCGATTGTGAAGAAGTGCTATCCGATGGTTATGGGCGTTTTTTACGCAATTCATAATAGAATTGACTATACAAATATGTGGTTATTGCGCTGTGCAGGACAACTGATGTTCGGTATAATGTACGATGACTTATCATTGATTAATGTCGCTAAAAATGAGTTTAGATCCTATGTGAATTTGATAAGAGAACAAGGATATCCTGAGTATAATTCGCCAAACTATGTTTATATTGATATATGGGCTCTGCAATGCATATATTCTTATGCACCAGATGCTGAATTTAGGTGGTATTCACGCTCTATTTTAGAGTGGTTTTACTTGCAATATGTTCAAAACTATCACCCAAGCACTGGATACATAGCTGGCACTTCCGATAGAATGAAGTCGGGAGATTATTGGTGGGGGCTTGGATCCCATAGTAATATTTTTTATCAATACTTTGGTTATGAAAAGGAAAAAAACGAGTTTGGAAGTTCAGGAACAAGGTTAGGTACCAATTATCGCTATTATCCCTCAGATTATATTGGTGAGATTGCGATAAACAAGACATATCCATTAGCTGTGGAAGCGATTAATTATGGAATAAAATCATATACATTTCTTCAAGAAAATTACACACTAGGAACTCGGAGCGGAGCACATAATCCCGACGATGCAGGCTATACAACCTCTGATCTTAGCGGTGAAGCTATGGAAGTTTTTCTCACATATAATACCTCTTATCCAGTAGATGATAGTAAATACATAAGAAGATCCGCTTGGTTTGATACAGAACCACATTACAATATATTTAATTCACTACAAGTAAACGGCACCGCTGTATTTTCTGCAGACTTTGATATAGCAGAGAAGAGAGCGGAGAATTGTCATTATCTTGTTGGGAATCTAGCGGATGAACGCGCATTGACTGAAATACGTATCAATAATACTCTTTGGGACCAAGATCCGGTAGCACTAAATGAAGATAGTGTTGTAAATCTTAAAATTAATAATACATATATTGGGCTTAGACCCATACCTACCAAGTCAAGTGATATAAAAGGCGGCACAGAACCAGTGAATGGACATTATCCGTGTATCCTATATTTTGAAGAAGAAAAGTATGATGATTTAACTTGGAATGAATTGAAAATTAGAAATTACGTTTATAAAGATGATGAAAATAAATTCAAGCCCGATAAAAATTCAGATATATATGCGGGTTTTTGTGTGGAAATCATAAGTGAGGAAGAGATCGGGGATTTTGATACATTCTGCGATTTAACCATAGATTCAACAATTAATACGACATATAATCCCGGAAATAGAATTCATGTATTGAATTATACATCAAAAGTATCAAATGTCTCATTGTATTTTTCGGAAAATTTGGAAAAAAATATCTTAGTTGAACGACGAATCAATAATAGTCTATATGTTCAAAATCACCTGTTGAAGTCTAAATATACAGAACTCAAATTAGGGGCTAGTATTGAGGAAGTTCATGGAATACTAAGATCGGAATCACTTCCGGACATTGATAATGATGGTCTTATTGATGCCTGGGAGTCGACTTTCAATCTCAATATTGGAATTGATGATTCAGAAGCTGACGCAGATAATGATGGACTGACAAATCTCATGGAGTTTTCAAAACATACAAATCCCTTGGTTGAAGATACTGATGGGGATGGACTTAATGATTACGATGAAATCACTACATATCTTTCGAAGAACATTTCCCCTCTTAGAATAGATAGTGATGGCGATACAATCTTAGACTCTCGTGAAATATTCGGACTCGGAGATCCTAACTCCATATTATTCCCTTTAGTATATATCTTGGCTTTTTCAATTGCTATATGGATTAGCTTCTTCCTCCTCTATTATCTATTTAAAAATAAATTAAGTAGAGAATTTGAAAATATAAGGGAATACACAGAAGATCTTGAAACTAACGATGGGGATAAACACAACTTCCATGTTGAAATTAATTCCATTGAGATGATTTCTCCTAAAAACACCAATCAAATGGTTCTAATTAGTGGTTTTTCATTATTATTAGTTTCTCATGCTATGGAAATTTTTGTGCCTATTTATCCGTCGAATATAGCATTGTATTATACAAGTGCAATCTTTCTAAGGTTCATCGGCATGATGTTATTGATTAAGAGTTTACCAAATTACTGCCGAGAGTGGTATGGAATAAATAATGTGAAAAACATGAAAACTGTCTCGAAAATATTATTAACACCAATAATATTGATAAATATCATATTATCGTTGATATTTTTAATCCATAAAGGTTTTTGGCTATATCAGACTTTAGTATATTATGAATTGATATTTTTAGGGCTCCTTTATTTTTTCATTTCCATAATTCTAATGAGACAATTGAAACTTTCAACACGCTTCATCGTAAGAAACAAGATTTTTAGATTTTTAATCAATTTTATTACGATGATATCGGGCATTGGAATCTCCATATTGATGTTTTTATCAACTACCAGAAATGAATTTGAATATTTCCTGTTTTTACTGCCCCACATTCTACTTGTAATAGTTTTCGCAAGTGCATTATTTAGTCTGAAGTCAAGACAACTTAATAAAATCAAAAAAACAAGTTAATAAAGTCAAAAAAAATAAAGTAATATGTTCAC
>WJKO01000417.1 GCA_014729055.1 Promethearchaeota archaeon
CTCCATTTATATTCGTTTTGTCAATTGAATCGGAGGATTTAATATCATAATACCAAGGGAAATACACACAATTCGGTTCTGTTAATATAAACGAAGGAGTGCCCGAGCCCAGTTTATAGGATGCCGTTCCGCGTTTTCCTTGCCAGCTACCATAAGAAGGCATCAAGTTTATTTCGCCGGACGATTGTTTGGCTGGATTAATCTCTTCTTTAAAGCCAATTGCTAAATTATAAGTAAGTGGAGGAATATTTGCTGGCACTTTACAGACAATTCCTACTGCATTTCTATATAATATATTTACATCTAAGGATCCACCAAAAACTACATCAGTATTTACTCCCTTTATAATTTCCATAATGTCTAAGGAAATACACGAAGCATTTGGGAGTAATGTTGGGGTCAAGGCAATATCCCAATTCTCTTTTCGTTTCCAGTCGATAGGGGTAAGAACCTCATAAGGATCGGGCGCTACCCAAAATGTAATTGTATCTTGCAAATAAGTTGTAGAGTTAAGCCCAGGTCCAAAGGTCCTAGGACCCTGCATTGCGCAACTTAATCGGGGGCTCACAATTACAGCACGAGCAGAGATCTTAATTGGAAAATAAAGAATACCAATACTTGCACTTGTAAATAGAACTAATAATATAGAAACGATCCACTGGCGCTTTGTAATTGAAAATCCTCCCATAAATCTTACTAATTTTCGACTAATTTAGAGTTTTTTTCTTTTAAAAGAAATAAGTTTTATTTTCTCAAAGCACTAGATTTATCCATTGAATTATGGAAATGAGAATATGAAAATCTTGGAAGTTGACAAAAAACAAATTGATGATGTTCTTGAATTCTGTGATTATATTGTAGATAATTGCCATCCAAGATTATCGGGAACGCCTGGATGTAAAAAGGCAGCGGATCTTATTGAAGATAAAATGGAAAAAATCTGCGGCAAAGATAATACTTCCATGGAGGAATTCAAACTCCATCCAAAGGCTTTTCTCAAATGGATCCGCCCAACAATCTTAATCTATATTATAAGTTCAATATTCTTATTAATTCGTTGGATTGAAATAGCAACTATTGGATATTTACTTGCTGATGCTTTGTTAATAGGGCAATTTGTATTTTATAGTGGCATTTTTGATTTTTTATGGCCCGAGGCAACGGGCTATAATGTGTTTGGCAAAATAGAACCAGAAGGGGAGGTAAAACAACAAATAATAATCAGCGGACATCATGATGCAGCATATGTTTTCAATCTGATGGACAAATCCCCAATTCTTTATGGGATTTCCATGTTTGGCGGTATTTCCATGTTATTTTTCACTACAATTGTATCAATTGTAGGAACTCTAATGAAATGGGTTCAACAGAGTTATCCTGTGTTTTTAGGAACTTGGCTCCATTATTTTCTTATCATAGCAGTGTTATTTATAATTCCGCTGTGGTTTTTTACAACAGATAGGGTTACTCCTGGTGTAGGGGATAACCTCATAGCGGTTGGAATTGTTTTAGAAATGGGTAAAGCACTTGTTCAATTGAAAGCGGCGGGAGATTACCCCTTACAGAATACACGTATAATATTAATGTCTTTTGACGGAGAAGAAGCAGGAACACGGGGTGCACGTGCCTATGCCAGAGCTCATAAGGACGAATTATTAGATCTGAAAACATATAATTTCAATATGGATGGGTTATATAGCGTAGAGGGAATTACATTTCTTGAGTCCGATCTTAATGGAACCATTAAGTTGGATAAGGAAATGGCGCAAGAATGTACAAATATTGCACATAAACTCGGATATCCCGAAGTGAATATGATGAAGTTTCCTTTCGGTGGCGGTGCAACTGATGCCGCTCAATTCGGAAAAATCGGTGTAACAGCAACAAGCTTCTTTGGCGTTGAAACTACACTAAAAGCGCTCGATAATATGGTTTATCATAGCCCAAGAGACACAACGGATGCCATTGATCCCAAGGTAATTCAAGCTTCCCTGGAGATAATGTCCGTCTTTATTCAAAAAAGAGAGGAAGAAATAACTTAATTCCAAGACCATCCCCATTTTTAAATTTAATTTATTTACGATGATATGTTTTTGAAAGAGTATATTAAATTTTCTCCCGATTCACGTGTAAATTCCCCCCGATGTCTATGATGAATCATGCCATCAGAGTCTAAAAGATATACATAAATTGTCTTTTCATCTTGAATATGTAATGCTTCTTTAAAGTCTCCTTTGTTCGTATAAAGCGTTATTGTGTGTTCTCTGGTATCCTTGTTGTAGATTCCAGCACGCATTCCGCCGTCAATCATCCATTTCATTATTGCCCAACCCTTATTCAACGTAGGTAATTCATATATCTCAAGGTTATGTTTATGTTTAGGGAGTGCTTTTTTGAGGAAATACACCCATTCATTTACCAATCCTTGATGCCATCGTTGAAAAGCTACTATAATAACATTATATTGTCCACGAAAGTCTCTCGGTAAGTGCATCTCCTTCTTCTCAAGATTATGCCCAGAAATTTCTGGAAACATAAATTTTTCTGTTGCTATACTTTTCATGCTACTTGTCGTAAATCATTAAGCAAATAAATCAATACTTATAAAAATTTAAAAATAAATGAGACCATCTGAAGTTTTTTTATAAGAGGAATACCGAAATAGTTTATGAAATTATTCAGACCAGAAAAATGCGTTCTCTTTAAGTTTTTCATCTGGGGCAAATTTCTTTTTGAGAAATATTTTTCCAGAACAAACCAATTCGCTCCGAACATCATAAAGTATTTCCTGAGGAATAACTTGAAATAGAAATTAATGTTTATGCTTTTTCAAAAAATAAATACATAAAAATGATGTTCCAACAGCGAATATGAAGAATAATAATATGGATGAGTATATAAAGCCACTATAAATCGTTTGACAGCGCAAAAGATCATTTGATATCAGATATGAAGGTAATATTAATTTTATATACAACAAAATACTCCCAATGCTTAGACCAATGAAAATTAAAGCTGCTTTAATGAATAACTCGGAGAAATTGATGACAAACATCATTTTTTTGATTTTCTGAAAACTCAAACCATAATTATTAAGAATTCTAAGAGGAATCAGCATATCCGATGAAGAAATTAGATAATAGAAAACTCCTATTATAAGCACGCTCAGAGAAATTAATAAATATAAAATCCTAAAATCCCTTGATATATTCAAGATACGGAACCATAAATATGATTGATTGGCATTAATAATACGACTTTTTATCGATTCTACATTTTCAATCATATAATTACTACCAAAATATAATGAAAAATTCGTTAACATTGCCGTCATCTCATTATCTGTTAATTGATTAACTGAAATATAGAGTATCGAATCTTTCTGAACGCTCGAATAATACAAATTAGATATTTGTGTATCCATTACAATTTGAGGTGTTTCTACATGTTTCAGAGGTGTAATAATGCCTTTCATTTTATTCTTGCAGATAAGGGCAAAGTTAGAGAGATTGAAAGATCCCAGGACATCAATTGATTCAAAAACAAGATTTTCTTGGTAATCACTGATTATATGTATCAAATCCGTCTTATGGTTGTTGATGTATACGTCGTTCGTATCCTCGAGAACCGTATTTGAATCGACATTAAGATAGAACCCAGTATATTCTGAATAATTAATAGCCAGAACGTTTACAGGTGCTTCTAATAGATATTGCCAATAAATTTGAAATTCGTGTGCAAAATAATAATATTCAATATTATGATAACGCAATAGTGTGCTTATTTCGGTTTCGTTTACGTTTCCTTGGATATTTAATTTAATATTACTCCCCAAATAGTAATTAAGATGAGCATCAATTTCAGAATCTTCAAGATCTATTAGAAAGAGATTAGTGGTTCCGAGTAACAATGGTGTTATGAAAATTATTAAATAAAATTTCGGAGTTCTCAAATTATTATAACATATTGAATACAACTTCTGCATTTTTTTACTGGTATTTCTTAACTTATTATAAATATATTGAGTAAATTTTCGTATCAACGAATTTAACTTACGACTTATTGTTATTATGAGAGATAATGTTAAGACAATTAAAATCGGATATAGGAAAACACTCCAATTAATCACGAACTTTGCAATTAGATTGTCAAGAGAATAGCAATATTTGTAATTGAATAATAAAAGAAAGATATTTATTCCTATGATGATTAAAATGCTAATAATTAGAACCTTCTTTTTATCCGCCCCGATATTTCCTAAGGGAATTGATTCTTGGTTTTCGGGCTCTTGACCTATGCGTTTTTCATAATGAGTGATAATTAATTCATTGATGGTGTCTTTGAATGAAAAAAGTTCCGAGATCACAATAACTGAAACAAATCCCATTAGCACACCTACAACAGGAAGCATTGTTATGATATAATTACCGATACTTGCAACATGATTAACCAAGATTAGTTCTAAAAACATAATTACCAAAACTAATGAACTAGCGAGTAACACTAAAAACAGCATGAGATATACACTCAATCGTTTCTGCAGAAAAATGAACGATTTCGAATCCGAATCAAACCTAGCTTTTTGTTCCAAAAAGAGATCGTCATTTTCTTCCATAAAAGTTTCGTAAGAATTATATTCAGTATAGATATCATCATTGAAACTTTCATCTTTAGATTTCCTTACTTTGGATATTTTAGATTTTTTAGATATTTTGCGGTTTTTCAATTCAAAGATACCAAGGACATATAGTTTAATCTGGATTTTGGTCATATTATTGTTAAATTTCCTCAAAACTGACCTAAATATAATTAAAACGGGTATATTTTGAAGGATTATTACGATTAAAGAAGAAATAATTATAGTTCTGAGTTCGACTAGATAATCCTCAATTTGGAATAAAACATCTTTATACTCACTTAAGTAAAATTGATATTTGATTTCGGACTCGGATTGTAGTTTTAACATAATCTTTGTTGTGAATTGGGAAATACGATTAATATTTGAAAACTCAAAAAACAATTTGTGAAAATTGATGGGATATATTAATTTATATGCAGATTCATACGCGTCTGTGGTATTAAATAGGTTTTTTGAATTGACAAAGATGTGATCATAACAATTATTAGCCAGTGTGACATTATCTGAGTAAACAAAAATCAGAAGCGTCCTATTTGCTTGATTATTTACAGGACTTCTTGTTAATTTGATTAGATCTTTCAATTCATCGTTAAAAAAAGAGTAATTACCACTAAGTTGCATTGTGTAGTTAAGAGAATAATATTCAGACGATGAAATTGAATAATTTAGTAATTCTTCGTTAAGTCCATCATAATACCGCTCTTCTTCACAATAGACTTGCAAACAATTTTCTTGCTTTAACGTTAAGTTCGAGTTTATATTATTAATCAGCATATTAAAATTGGTAATTAATTCGATGTCATTTACTCGGACACCTATCATTTCGTATTTTGTAATATTTTTAAAAGTATCGCTACTATTTAGCAGATTTAATGTGTCTATGTCAAACTCAACAGGTACATTGAGTAATCTTGAATATTTTATACCCTTCTCTGAGTCTAATATGGGATACAACAAAGAATTCTCGATTGGTTCAGGATTTCTCGAGGTCGAAAAAGGTAAGGGTTCGATAATTACTCCATAATGAATGGGCGTATCATAGAAAGATATGCTTTGCTTCGAAACATCAATAAATACAATTAAAGGTAATAATATTGCAGAGAGAAATAATATAAAACTCAAAAGGAAGAATTTTAAAAAATATCCTTGTCTTCGCACGACTTTATTTACAATTTTCTCCAAAGACATAGATTAGTCAGATCCTACAACTTGTCCGTCTTTAATATTAATTATTCGATCTACATATTTCTTAACCAAAGGATCATGGGATGCAATAATTACTGTTGTTCCAATACGCTTGCATATCGTTTTTAGAAGACTAAAAATATTCTTTGCATTTTCAGAATCAAGTTCCCCTGTCGGTTCATCAGCAAGAATTACAGGCGGATTTTTAATGACAGCAGCACATATAGCAACACGTTGTTTTTCGCCTCCGCTGAGTTGTTTTACCAAATGAACTTTGCGTTTTTTCAATCCTACAAATTCAATAAGACTATTAATTTTTAATTTGTTGTATTTTGTTCCTCGTAACGTGAGCATTTTTTCTAATGGGATGTATTTCTCTTCAGACATTTTTGGTTCAGTTTTAATGTTGTTTCCATGCTGTTCTGTTATCTCAGAATCGTCAGCTTCACCTTTATCTTGTTTTATTAACAATGGAATTTCGATATTTTCGAAAACCATCAGATTATTAAACAATTCAAATTCTTGGAAAATTATGCCAACGTTATCTCTCCTGTAAATCACTAAATCATTTAATGATAACATAGTGAGATCTTTAATCTCGTTATGCTTGTCTTGAAAATATACAGAACCTGTGGTTGGATTCAATAATCCTGCTATTATATTAATTAATGTAGATTTACCACTTCCCGAAGGCCCCATTATTGCCAATATTTCTCCTTTTTTAATATCTAAACAGAAGGATTTCAAGGCCACGGTTTCTGTATATTTATCTTTGAAGATCTTAAATACTTCTTTTATTAGAATGAGATTTTTGCTATCCCAATTTTCAGAGATTCGCAATATCTCTTCTTGTTTGTTTTTTGACATAAGATTTAACTCCATTTGTTTTTTTTATTTTACGTAATGATAAATACAAAAATATTAAAATTATTGATATTAGTGCCATAATCATTATTAGATTATACCAATATATCTGAAAGTTGTAATCAAGTCCAGTCGTTAATTCAAAGTTATCATTAAAATCATTTAGATCCTCATTACTATATGCATTTTGGTAAAGTAGGGGAAAATAATCAAAATGGTATATCGATGTAAAATAGAACGTTTTAGTCAGAATATAACTCATGAAAAGCGCGAATATTATTCCGCAACTAATATTAACAAATATTTTTAGCCCTAATTCTATATTAATAAATGACTTTGTCCTTTTTTTAGGTATACCAAACTTATTTAATAGATTGATGTTATAACGCCTTGAGTCTACTTCTTCCCCGATCATTCGCACAATTATAAATAGACCAGTAA
>WJKO01000418.1 GCA_014729055.1 Promethearchaeota archaeon
CATCTGCTTTGGTTAAAGCTGGCGCATCATTGATTCCATCCCCGACCATCGCAACCAAATTATTTGATTGGTGTTGGACTTCTTCGATTTTATCAAGCTTCTGTCCCGGTCTTACTTCTGCGTAGTAATTATCTATATTCAGCTCTTTAGCTATTGCCTTAGCTGTTTTTTCATTATCTCCCGTTAATATATATGGTCTTATATTCATTTTTTTAAGCATTCCAATTGATTCCTTTGCATAGGTCTTTAATTCATCTGAAATGGCTATGATCCCTTTCAATTGACTGTTTATCATTAACAGAACCACCGTTTTGCCGGAATCTTGAAGATTATGAATAGATTGTTTATAATCAACGATATTAACCAGTTCTCTTTCTGCAAGAGCAATATTACCAATCAATATATTCATATTATCGACTTTTCCACGGATTCCATATCCAGAAATAGACTCAAACTCTTTTACCGATCCTAAATCAATATTCTGTTCTTCCGCTTTTTCTAACATAGCTCGTGCCAGAGGATGTTCGGAACCCTTTTCGGCTGTAGCAGCGAAATATATGATTTCATTCTCACTTAAATCGTTTACTGGAACTATATCAATCACTCTTGGTTTGCCAATTGTAAGTGTCCCTGTTTTATCAAATACTATCGTATTAACTTTATGAACGGCTTCCAAACTACCTCCACCTTTAATCAAGATACCCATCTTGGCACCAAGCCCTGTTCCCACCATTACTGCCGTTGGAATTGCCAGCCCCATGGCGCAAGGGCAAGATATAACTATTACTGCTACGAAACGCAATAGCGCTTGTTCAAATGTGAAGTCAAATCCAAGATACCAAACAAAGAAAGTGATAATACCAATCGCAATTACAGTTGGCACAAAGATTGCACTGACTTTATCAGCCAGACGTTGGAGAGGAGGTTTTTCACTTTGTGCCTCTCTGACCATATCAATTATACGGCTGAGCATGGTATCGTTACCGATTTTTTGAACTTCTATCTTCAACAGACCATTTTGATTAATTGTACCACCAATAACAACGTCATCTTCCTTTTTTTTAATCGGATAAGATTCGCCTGTGATCATTGATTCATCAATTCGAGAACTTCCCTCAATGATTTTTCCGTCAAGTGGAATCTTTTCACCCGGACGAACAAGAATAATATCTCCCACATCTACATAGTCAACATCAACATCAATCTCTTTTTCAAAAGCTTTTCCCTTCTGTCCATTTTCGCCCTTATTTGGTTCTCCCTTTCGTAATAAATGAGCTTTCTTTGCCTTGAGTTCCATCAGCTTCGTCAATGAATTCGAAGTTCTGCCTTTTGCAATCATCTCAAGTAATTTACCGATAACAATAAACGTAAAGATTAGAACAGATGGTTCAAAAAATTCTTCTCCGGTAATAATTCCAAACGTTGTTAGCACGCTATAAATATAAGCGGTTGCAGAACCAATTGAAATTAATACATCCATATTCGTGCTTTTGTTCTTTAATGCATTATATGCATTTTTATAAAAGAATGTACCAACCAAAATGTGAGTCAATGTTGCTAGCACAAATAAGATATAAACGATAAGCTGCTCAGAACCAGCGAAAATGTTTGTTCTAGATTTTAGCTGACTAAGTATAACAATCGGAATTGAAAAAATGAGACTGAACACTAGAAGTCGTTTGCGATGGGCTATTTCTTGTTCGTAGCTTTCACGTTCTTGCTCAAGTATACCCTTTGTTTTCTTAAATTCATAACCCATATCTTTAAACTCGTGCAGTAATGAATTTTCCGATATCTTTCCCGAATTAAAATCAATTCTAATATTATCATTGTTACCTTCTTCATTATATGTTACTTTATACACGCCCTCAATCAATTGCAATTGATCTTTCATCTCTTGAATTTTAATATCATCGTACTCTTGTTCGAGTCGTACCGTAATCTTTGATAAATCCCCTTTATATCCGATCTCGCCTATTTTCGATACAATATCGTCTATCGTGACTTCATTTTCATTAAAATCAACTGTTGCACTCTCCGTGCCCAGTATTACATCAGCTTTTTTAACTCCAGGCATCTCGTTAAGCGTTGATGATATTTTCATCGCACAATTGGTGCACGTCATTCCGGAAATATTTAGATTGAGTTTACTCGATTTTGCGTTCCTACTATTCTCTTCTTTGACTTTGTGTTTTTTCTCGTTTTCGTCAATTCTTTTATTGCTCTCTTTATTTCTATTCTCAGCCATATAACCCTCATTCATTGTTAAAGGATCGTTTAATTAAATATATAATCCATTCAAAAAATAAGAAAAAACATACGAGATACTATTGAAAATAAGATAGAGCGATTATTCGCATTATAATTTAGATCAGCGATAAATGAATGTTAACGATCAGGTTGATCAAGTTTGATCACATAAACATAAGCTTAAAATTGATCAAAGTACCAATTTTTCAAAACATGAAAGAGAATCGCCGCTAAGAAGTCCATTAATAGGAGCATAGCAATAAAACTGACCCAATAATATTCTAAAATTGATGATTTGATATATATTAAATAACCAAGCGCACCGATTACAATTACAATTACTATCAAAAATATAAACCGCTTGATGAAAAGGATTATTTCCGACTTCCAATCAATTTGAATGCTCATGTTTGAACTGCCATTCTTTTCTTGAGATTCTTTTTTAGGATTGCCACTATCTTTGCGCGTAATTTTTTTATCAACGATACAATACTTCTTTGCTCCATAATGAAGAATATAATTAGTAGTAAACTGGGTGATAAGGAAAATTATGAGTAGGATCATTATCAAATAACCATCCAATATGTAAGTTGTTGCTTTCCATTGTAAAATATTGTCGATGATATCCGATGGATTATTAAATAAAAATAGATACAAGATGAAAATCCCAACAAAGGCTAACCCATAAAACCAAGCATATGGTGAAAAAACACTGACTACTATTTTACGTAGTTCTAACATCTCTTCTTTCTGGATAGCAATAATATTTGAATGTTTATTCTTGTCTAAGTATAATTTCAATGCATATATGTAAATAGCTATGAAAAAACATGATGTAATTTCAACCAGAAGCGTATAATACGGAAAGTCAGCGAAGAATACAGGTATAACTATTCCAAAGAGTAATGACGTCTGGATTATCAAAGTTGTGATATCGAACTTACTTTTTTTCCTTCCTTTGGTTGACATACTATTAATGTTTGATATACAAACCGATGTTGAGATAATTACTATTGCTGAGAAGATGAATGTGATATCCATACTTATGTCCAGTGATATTAGCAACGAAGCAAGAGTGACAAAGATAATATGCAGAACGAAACAGATGAGCGTTAATACCACTAGAAGGATGCTCCTAGTATTATATGAAAGCCGACTGAGAAGTGCTCCAATAAATCCGCCAATTGTTATAGCAACCGCAAGTAGGATATACTCATCAATATTACTAATGTTTTCTCTAATAAAACTTAGTATAGGAGACCATAACAACACAAGTGTGAGAAGAATGAAATAACTCAGTAATTGTAGGATAGAACTTATATTCGATTTCTTCAATTTATTCATTTCCATTCCCTCCAAATTGTTTTTCATTAGCATCTTGAGAATCTGAATTTAATATTTTATTTTCGGCACCAAATGGACCATAAGTAACAGTTAAGACCGCCATAAGAGCTATCGTAGAAAATATTATTAGTCCATTTCCTATGTCATCCAAGAAGCGACTTGGGTTAGTCGCCCACAGATTCATTAAATTACAAATTTGATCAGGTCGCACAACCTCAACTCCGTCAAGAGCTTGAAGGTCTTCTGCAAGTTGTGTCCACTTTTCTGTTGTGCAATCCCAACATAATAAGTGGAAGAAAATAAACAAGGGTCTATTAGGTGTGAGAGCAGTTATATTACGAATGAAATTCATTGGTGCCTCAATATTATCATTCACTCCTACGGATTTTATGATAGGTATTTTTTGGACAATCCGCGGTTCATCGACGTTAAATCCACCACCGTATCCATCAAAAACACCATTGAGATCGGTATACTCCATGGCTAAATCGGCCGTATTATCAAGTTTCCACAATCTTGCTTCTTGTATATCCATAATATCCCAAAATTGCTGGGATTTGGACAAGAAATCACGCAATACATCAAGATTGGTATAATAATCAAGTTTACAATAACCTAATCCTGAAAGTCCTCCCATAAAATAGTTATTCTCAGTTGCGGTATCATAATAATGTTTAACGACATAGGGGGCAAGAGTATAGAGGGAAGGATTTACCGTCCATCCCGTGGGGACCTGTCCATGAGGAGTGTCCGCGTCCCATAGCTCGGTTTTCATAAAATTCTGCACATACTGAATATTATCTCCATCAGACCAAACACCCGTTATGTAGATCTTATCCTCGAGGGATAATAATGGAGCTGAACGATCTTGGGAAAAAATGTAGTCCTCTGGTAACTTCATTCGACTATGAAATGCAAGGTTGGAAATCCAATCACTGGGAATTAGATGTTTATTCGATTGGCTGATGAGTTTGATAACTACGCCCTCATTAGTACCATCGGGCCACATATAACCATATATTGGGATATTTTCGGCTGTTTCATCCAAAATTTGCTCGAAAAACTCTTGTTCTTCGTCTGGATCAGGATATAAGGGAGGATCGGGAACTTCAGTATAGACATATAATGGTTGCCATAACGTGAATATATTATTGGAAACAAGAAAGCTACGCAGGTGTCGAGGTGCTGTGCCTGGAAAGAGAGCAAGAGCCGATTGATTACACAAATCAAAATAGTTATCATATGCAAACTGATATTTCTCGAGTCGCGTCGTCTTTTCCTTTAATGTATCGGTCAAGTTAAGATAAATGGAAAATGGATCAAAGAAGTGCGTGGCTATCGTTTCATAATAATCGTTTGGAATCATAAGTGCATTATAAATACCGGATAAGGGCGTTGCTATATTCATCTCTGCCGGGTCACTTTCATTAAATGTAATGACACAACTGAAATTATCCTTATAGTACGAGATGATATCGATTAATGATCCTACAACCTCTTCGTTCGCTAAATAAGGAGTCGTATTCAAGATTGGAAACCAATTGTTACTCGCTGAATCATCTATAATATATAAATTAGATGAGTTTTCGTTAATAATGCCTTTAATAGACGTCAAGACGCATTTTTCTTGAAAAGTTAAATCTAAATCGGTAACATTGATCATTGTAAAATTATACTGCTCACCAGATGCAGAGATTAATATACCGTCTTGTGTATTATTCGATATATTCTCTGGTCTATCTGATCCATTAACAATATTAGATTCAGAAAGAAAAATCAGTGTAAGAAACAAGATCGAACATAATATAAGCAAGAAAATAATTCTGCCTCTACGGGGTTTTAGATTTAACTGCATTCAGAAGCCACCAATCCATTCATAATTCATTATAATTCATGCTTTATTAAATACATATATGCTCTATTAAATAAATATAAGTTAATACAACAAATTGATAATTAATAAAAAAAGAGGGAGCGTCATGTCAAATTCAGACGAAATTTATACAATATTAAGAGAAAGAATAGATAACATGCCCGTCGGTATGCCTAAAACCGGTTCAGGTGTTGAAATAACATTTCTAAAACAGTTATTTACACCTGAAGAAGCAGAAATAGCAATTTACCTTAGTATTTTACCCGAAAAGCC
>WJKO01000419.1 GCA_014729055.1 Promethearchaeota archaeon
GCCATGGATAATGAACCAATAAAAATGTACATTGGTCGTTTACCAATTATGCTGAAGTCAGTAAAATGTCCTCTAGCTAATAATAGTGAAATCGAGTTAATCAAAGAGGGTGAAGATTTCTTAGATCCAGGTGGTTATTTTATTATAAACGGAACCGAAAGGGTGTTGGTAACCCAAGAAGACTTGGCACCAAATAGGATAATGGTTGAAGAAACAAGTAAAAGTTCTTCAGCAACTCATATCGCAAAAGTGTTCTCTACGACCCAAGGATTTAGAGCACCAGTTACCATAGAACGCCGAAAAGATGGTACGCTCAAGGTTCAAATTCCAACGGTTCCGGGTAAAATTCCTATCGCAATCTTAATGAGATCATTAGGACTTGATTCAGACAAAAAAATATTTGAATCTATCTCTGACGATGCAGCAATAAGGAAAGAATTAATTCCAATAATTGATATTGCATCAGCAATCCAAGTAACAACTAATAAGCAAGAGAGCTTAAAGAACGCAATTGATTATATCGGAAAGCGTGTAGCTGTGGGACAGACTAAAGAATATCGTATTAAAAGAGCATTACAAGTATTAGATAGATATTTACTTCCTCATATTGGAAACGAACCAGAGGACCGGATTAAGAAAGCTTATTACTTAGGACAGATGGTTCAGAAAGTTATGGAATTAGTTTTAGAAAAGCGCAGAGCTGACGATAAAGACCATTATACAAATAAAAGATTGAAATTAGCCGGTGACTTGTTTACATCATTATTTAGGGTTGCTTTTCTCAGTCTTTGTAGAGATATTAAATATCAACTTGAAAGAACAGCAGTTCGGGGCAGGAAACCGAACATTAAAACCGCAGTTAGAGCCGATGTTATTTCGGAAAGGATAAGACACGCTTTAGCAACGGGTAATTGGGTCGGCGGTAAAGCTGGAGTCTCACAATTATTAGATCGTACAAATTATATTTCAACATTGAGCCATTTGAGGAGAATTATTTCACCATTAAGCAGAAGTCAACCGCATTTCGAAGCACGTGATCTGCATCCAACCCAATGGGGTAAGATATGCCCTGCAGAGACACCTGAAGGTCCAAATTGTGGATTGGTAAAGAACTTAAGTCTAACAGCAATCATCTCGGTGTCTTGGAATGAGAAATATTTAGAGCAAGTTTTAATTGATTTAGGTGTTATTCCGATAGAAGAGATTAGAGAATTTAGTAGCAAGGATATCAAAATCTTCCTTAATGGTAAATTGCTTGGTGTGCATCCAAACGTATCACTCTTAGTAGAAAATATACGAATGCGCCGAAGACGTGATAAAATTAACAATACCGTGAATATTGCATATTATGCAAGCTCAAAAGAAGTACAAATCAATTGTGATGCGGGTAGAGCCAGACGACCCCTTTACATTGTAAAAAATGGTAAAGTGCTCATTGAAGAAGAACATATTCATAAGATCAAATCTGGAGAATGGGTTTGGTCCGATCTGATAAAGAGAGGAATAATTGAATATTTAGATGCAGAAGAAGAAGAAAATGCACTAATTGCATTATACGAAGAGAATCTAACCTTAGAAACAACACACATGGAAATCAGTCCAACAACAATATTAGGTATAACTGCATCATTAATTCCATTTCCAGAACACAATCAGAGTCCAAGAAATACATATGAGGCAGGAATGGCTAAACAAGCATTAGGAATATACGCAGCGAATTTCCATTTACGATTAGATACTCGTGGGCATATTTTGCATTATCCACAAATTCCTTGTGTACAAACGGCACCAATGGACATAATTGGGTTCGGAAAAAGACCCGCAGGACAAAATTTTGTTATTGGAGTAATGACATATCATGGATTCAATATAGAAGATTCGTTAGTTATCAACAAGGCATCTATAGAACGGGGATTGGCAAGAAGCACCTTCTTTAGAACATATGAGGGTGAAGAAAGAAAATATCCCGGGGGACAGTTAGATAAATTCGAGAAGCCCGACCAAACGGTTAGAGGGTACGCTAATGATGATGATTACCGCTTTCTATCAGAAACTGATGGTATAATAGAACCAGAGAAAGAAGTTGAAGGTGGAAATGTATTAATTGGAAGAACAAGCCCTCCAAGATTTATTAAATCTTACGATCAATTTGACATGACACAACCTAATCGGCGTGAAACAAGCATTTCTATGCGTCATAGCGAAAAAGGAGTTGTGGATACCGTTATTATAACAGAAACAATAGACGGAAACAAATTAGTAAAAATAAAAGTACGAGACTTACGAATTCCGGAGATAGGAGATAAGTTTGCTTCGCGTCATGGACAAAAAGGTGTTATTGGAATAATTCCACAGCAAGAAGACATGCCATTCACAAAACAAGGTATCAGTCCTGATTTATTAATCAACCCACATGCTATGCCTTCTCGTATGACTTTGGGTCAAATGTTTGAAGGAATTAGTGGTAAGATCGCATGTTCTTTCGGTGAAATTGAAGATGCTACAGCTTTTGAATGGAAAGATATGAGTGAATTACAAGATAGACTTGTGAAAGCAGGTTTTGAATACAGTGGAAGACATACGCTCTATAATGGTATTAACGGGAAGAAATTTGAGGCAGCAATATACATCGGTGTGGTATACTATCAAAAATTACACCATTTAGTTGCAGATAAGATCCATGCTCGAGCAAGAGGACCAGTTCAGATATTAACTCGACAACCTACAGAAGGTCGTGCAAGAGAAGGTGGGCTTCGATTTGGTGAAATGGAACGAGATTGTTTGATAGGACATGGTTCTACCATTTTATTAAAAGAACGTTTGTTGGATGAAAGCGATAAAACTCAAATCTTAGTCTGTGAGAAATGTGGATTACTTGCAGTATATGATCGAAATAAGGATCGCATGTATTGTCCAATTTGTAAAGAGGGAAGCGATGTGAAAATCAGTGCCGTCACAGTTGCTTATGCTTTCAAATTGTTATTACAAGAGATGATGAGTCTCGGATTAGCTCCGCGCTTAATTCTCAAAGACAGAGCCTAGTTTTCTCTTATTCAGTCAATTTTATTTTTCATTCTTTCTTTTAATAATCTGATGAAGAAAAAAAAAATTATTCGTAAAAATATGGATAAAAGTACCAGTAGTATTAAAAATCAATTCGAGAATCTTCAATTCTATTTTACATTGGTTGAACCTTCTGGATCTGCTAATGTCGGAGCTGTTGCACGAAGTTTGAAAAATTTTGGATTTAAAGAACTAATATTATTTAATCCAAAATGCACAATAGACTCAGATGCCCGTAAATATTCAATGCATGCAAGGGAAGATGTACTTGAAAAAGCCCAGATAATTCATTTGGAAGATAACATATCGGAAGATATGTATTTACACGATTTAAAAACATTTTTTAAAGATTTCGACTATGTAATAGGAACTTCAGGAAAACAATCCATGTTTCGCAATTTACGAAGAATAACCTATTACGTGGATGATTTGGATTTTTCAAACATGTTACTTGATAAGAAATGTAAAATTAATCTGGTTTTCGGTCGTGAATCAACCGGTTTATATAATAATGAGCTTTCTTTATGTGACTTTGTTATCCGTATTCCCACTGCAGATGAATATTCTTCAATAAATCTGGCTCATGCAGTAACTATCGTCTGTTTTACACTCTTTAAAAAATTGAGAGAAATTACTCGAGGTACGATTCTCCCTTCTACCAAAAAGCAACGTGAAATTCTCTATCAAAAAATAGATGAAGTAATAAACCGATTAGATTTTAACAAAGACGTAGATCGAAAAATAATTAGAGCATTTAAAAATATATTAGGGCGATCTTTTTCCTCTATGAAAGAAATCAGTTTACTGATGAGTTTATTTGACCAAGTTAATAACCGAGAAAAAGTGATTGCGTCAAAATATGGTGCTATATGATGAGTAGAGATAAGAAAATAGAAGAGATTAAAGGTACTCTTAAACGAGTTTCAGTGCCTCGTACGTTTTTTGATTCAAAAGGGCGAACTAAGGGAGAGAGCTTCAAGTTAGGAATCAAAGATAAAAAGGGCAGAAGAATCTTGATAAAATTGAATACTAAAAAACTTGGATGGAGCGGAAATTTGCACGAATCTATTGTTTGGTATCGAAATGAGAAAAAGAATCGAGATATAAAATTCGCGTTAAAGAACCCAGAAAGATATATTGGAAAGAAAATAAAAGTGCGAGGGATTCTAACACCATTAAACATAAAAGATAATAAATACCAACTAACACAAATAAAAGAAATCGTTTTTTTCCTATAAAAGTATAAAAAATAAAAAGTATTAGATGTTCTAGTTCCATCAATTGCGATAATTGTTTTTTATACAATCGTCCCAATATAAGTATAAAGAATTGGGAAGAATGAATACAATAGATACAAAAAGAACAAACCTAAAAGTGCAATCCAGACAGAATCACTCCAGTCTTCGCTTAAAAGGAACTTTACCACAATTAAGAAAAGGAGAAATTCAAAAATCACAACGAGATTGGTTAAATAATTTTGACCCCAAGGGAGTAGAAGTGGTAATTGTCCAATGAAATTCAATAAAGTTGCAATAACTCCGGATAACAATGGTATTACTATTAATCCAATTAAAGAGATAAGAACAAGCATAAATTTCTTGTCATTTGCTTTTTGTTTAGATACCACAATTCGCACTGAAAGATAAAGCAGCAAGGTGACAATAATTGTCCCTACTATTAACCAAATTATATATTCTATCGTCTGGTCTAATCCAAGTTGTAAAATCATGTTTATCACATTTTTTATATTATTTTTTTTTATATATAGATTTAATCGCTTATTTAATTAATTTACTTTTTTAGATCATAAATGAGATCATAAAAGGCGCGTTTCCTTCTCCTCACCTATTTCCTATTAGTTTGTGAAATTGGTTCATCGGTCTGACCTCTATTTTTGAAGAGTATGTATATTATTACTGAAACGATACCGATAATTGAGCTTATCATTATATATAACCAAATTGGAGCTGATGAATAATCCAAAGTGGATATTTCGTTGACTATAGCTATTGTACGATAGACATGTAGTTCTTCTTCGTCATATTTTTGATCTGGATAATAATTGTGATATTCATATCGATATAGATATAATTCTTCTGCAATGAGAAGTCCTGTTATTTCATCAAAATAATAATCAACGTCTATACTCCAATTCATGGTATATCCTCAAGAACATCCTGCGCTAAGAAAACTCCATTCACTACGAAAATGATTGGTGTTGAATTCAAACAATAAATTTCGGGAATAAGTTTCCGAATCGATGTATTGATAATCCCTTGTCATAGATTGCAATATTGGGATTTTCTGATCTGTTCTAAGATAATTCACGAAAATCAAAAAATTGTCGTTTCTAAACTTCTGCAGGGTTTTGATAGGCAATGATATATTACATAAAAGTTCCGAATATTCTCCGTGCATATAATCATAGTTGTCTTCATCTGATACGTTATCAATTCTCCACTGACCATCAGTATGAAGATACAAGTCGTAATCGAAATTATTGCGTTGCCGTGTTAACTCTAAATCTTCATATTCGACCGAAATATTTAGAAAATTATTTGAATTCTCTCTAAACGTCAGTTTATAATTCGTAGTCCGCTTATTTGAATATTTTGGTCTAAATTCTATAAAATATTCGATGGAGTCGAATTCAGATATAGATGTTGGTAGATTCCGTTCAGATTCAGCGAGCACATTCTTTTCAATCAGCACAACGGTAAATAAAGTCACAATCAGCACAACGGTAAACAAAATCCTTCTATTTTTTCAATTTTTATATGTCAAAATTCCTCGAATCCCTCCCAAGATTTA
>WJKO01000420.1 GCA_014729055.1 Promethearchaeota archaeon
ATTATATAGTCAAATATCTTATCAGCAAGAACCTCAGGCGTCTGAAAATCTCCGTATTCTTTTCTATCCATAATCTTTTCTACCAATATTCTTTTTCTATGCAACAATGCATACTTCTGAAATAGAATCATAATCATGACTTACAAATAACATATCCAAATCGGTTAAGACTATAACATCAACACCATCGATTGTTATTTGTTGTATAAACCAGCCACAACCGCCATTATCTCCAGAACCCCCTTTGAAAAAGTCGATTAACGCTTCTTTCACGCCATAAGCAATTGTTTTCCCACCAAGCCATGTAAATAATTTACTTGAATTAATGTAGTCAACTTCAAGGTCAGGATAGAATTCGTAAAGATCATCATGGTCAATATCTCCTTGATAAAATTCAATAAGAGCGGGTATAAGATCAGTTAAATCTTTGTCAACATAAACGTTAGAAGAGAATGGGTTTTTCAGATCTGTTAAATCTGAAAGTTGTATAGGATCAAATTTAACGCTATTTTTTATATTATTTTTAGACATAATTCATCACTTTTCCGATGGTTGAGCGTGTATTTAAATCCGCGGTTGGTTCCGAAAATGCGTGTTTTTCACATGAAAAAACTCAAACTTAGTTTTTATTTTATATTATTTTGTGAAATGGTCCTTGCTGAATTTTGACTTTATTATTTCGTTTTTGATAATATGAAACTATGGCTTCACGGGGTGCCATTGCAGAAAAGACTTGGGGTGCATGCCTCGCTGCACCATATAATATGAAGTCTGCGCCGTAATCTCTCAGATATGTACAAATCGATGCATCAGCTATGATCCGACCATCCTTTCCTAAGATTTCCTTTGCATTCTTCCATTCAAAAACAGCATTAGTCGGAGCACAACCCACGGGAAAGCCGAATTCCTGCTTTATTAAATCCTGGCTGGCAGCACACATGCCTATGCTCATCAAATCGAGAACGGCCACATCAACAATGAAGTCATTTACACCCGCTTCTTTCGCTTTTTGCAACAATCCTTTAAATCGACCTTCCTTCCCCAATAATAACCTTTTCTTTTTCTTGGGTGTCAATGAAAGTTTTTCAAATAACAATAGCACGGCATATTTAACCCCGATATCTTTTATCTCTGCTAAAATTTCATCCGAAGTTTCATTATCTATTGAATTTAAAATGGCACAATCTAACAGCCCCATATCCTTAATATCTCGCATTGCGGGGATTCTTGAATCATCACTTAATCCATCTACAAGAAAGGGATATCCGGGCGCAATCTCCGAAATATAACGGGCATAATTTGTGAGAGCTTCACGAGTTTGCCCGATCAGATCAAAGATTATTGGTAATCCCGTCTTTTTACTCCATTCAATCATGGTATGTACGTCTTTATCTGCAATAGCCCGGTCGATTTCACCAGTTTTTCGGTTTTTACAAGCAGCATGGCTTTTATAGAATAGACTGCCGATCATAACAACGGGTCGTTCTCCGGGCTGGCCACCAATTTCAATATTCTTTATCTTTACTACTTTTTGCTCTTTTTCATATATTTTCATGCGATTTCGCCTCCATTTCTGATGAGATAGGCTATTTGTTAGTCTTTTGCAATTTCTTATAAATTTACTTAATAATGGATTGCTACAGACTATTATAGATGACTGAAAATCAATTTTTTGAATATTCTAT
The DNA here is from genome assembly GCA_014729055.1 of Promethearchaeota archaeon. Classification (GTDB taxonomy): domain Archaea; phylum Asgardarchaeota; class Lokiarchaeia; order Sigyniarchaeales; family Promethearchaeaceae; genus WJKO01. The sequence continues at coordinate 1,686 of WJKO01000420.1, forward strand.
TCTGGTTCTATAAATAAAACTAATAAAATAAAACTAAGTTATAGATTATCCATAGTTAGCCCATTCGCCGTGATATGCATGGTATGCTTTTTCTGCAATATCGGAAGCTTGGTGTCCTGGGTGGTTCGGGTCGCTATATAAATATTCTTTATCCCACCCCGTTCTTGATAAGCTTTTTCGCCTAATTATATCTTGAAATCCGTGATGAGCCGTCCATAGCGCGGGGTCATCGGGTAAATCCATAAGAGGATTAATTATACTCATCCTATCAATAGGTCCAAATCCGCTTAATAGCGATTTGATTTCGATAAAGTCGTTTGCAATTTCGCAGCATTTGTTTATATAATCAAGCGTATATTTCAGGACATTCGGACGATATTTGTTTCACTTGCGATGGACTGCTCGGTGTGCTAATGTCAATTATCTCCAGCCCATCATCACCATCAGCCACGTACGCATAGTCGCCCGAAACATAGACACCACGTGCATATCCGCCGTCGTAAAATTGTCCCTCTTGCGATGGACTGCTCGGTGTGCTAATGTCAATTATCTCCAGCCCATCAAATCCATCTGCCACATACGCATAGTCGCCTTAAATATACACATCAAAAGCATCTCCCCCGTCGCCAAATTGTCCGACTTCCTCTGGTGAGCATAGAACAGCAGATATCGGACTTTTGTAATCTTGGATATATCGCTTCTCAATATCCGTTTGATTTCTTGCTTTATTCACTATCAAATTCAAGTTATTGATTATAAGCATATTAAAAATAATAATAATCAGAAATCCATATAATCTTAATAAAAATTTATTTTTATATTTAATCGTCAATCCACTCTTAATTTTCATTCAAACATGTATCTATCTCAAGTTCCAATAGAGATCTATGTAAAATCTATTAATCTAAAAAACCCTTTATTATATCATTACCATTTATAGTTTGTTAATAACAATATATATAATTTCTATTAATATGATAATCAAGAATAAATTATTAATCTCGAATATATTTCGTAGTTTGCCGAAAAATTTTAGCATAAAACCAGAAATATATTTTAATTTAGTAGATATAATTGGTTGATAATTGTTGATAATTTATTCAAATTCATTAAATTTACATACATTTAGAATGGGCTTTCTTCACGCTTTCAATCATTTTTTCTACTTTCGATTCATCCATAGATTCATCAATTGGGATGCGAATCGCCGTCTCTAATATTTCTTCCGCAATCGGACACATCCCCTCTTGATAATTGTAGGTTTTTTCACCTATCTTTTCTGCAGGCCAAATATTTCCCGGAAAGAAGTGTTTATTAACAAACAGCGGTTCCAAATATATCGGTCTCGGGATATATCCTGCACCTGCTTTGATCAAACCTGAAGTTTTTAATTTCCGAACAAATTTATCTCTATCACATCCTAAAACATCTGGATCCATACGAATCATGGTAAACCAATAGGAGGCATAGTTGTAATCATATACTTTATGCGGATAAATGCCGTCCAATCCCATAATGCCTTTATTGAACATATTACCAAATAGATGTCTTTTTTCTACAATATTGCTTAATTTGGAGAATTGCGCTAACGCAACCGCAGATTGAAGTTCTGTTATCCGGTAATTTGGGGCTAATTTCGATAAACGGACTCCTTTTCCATGTCGGTCGTAATATTTGTCGGCATAATTTGAAACGCGTTCATAATAAGTCTCGTTGTTAGTTATTACAAATCCGCCGTCACCAGCTGAGATATGTTTATACGCGTTTAGTGAATAGCACCCTATATCCCCCATTGTTCCTAATTTCTTATTTTTGTATTTACCGCCGTATGCCTGAGCACAGTCTTCTATTACGGGAATGCCTCTTGATTTGCCCAGCTGTAAAATCTCGTTCATTTCTGCTGGATTCCCTGTAAGATGAACTACCAAAATAGCTTTTGTATTTTCCGTAATAACTTTTTCAATAGACTCGGCTGTAATATTGTACGTATGCGGGTCAACATCAGCAAAGATTGGTATTAAATTCTGATAGAGGATTCCGATAACTGTACCCATATCGGTAATTGGCGCCGTTATTACCTCACCGCCAGGCGGAATTTCTAATGCAGCAACAGCACAATGTATCGCCGCAGTCCCAGAGGACATGACTGCCGCATATTTAATGCCGAAGAACTTCCGTATCGTCTTGAGCAATTTTCCGGTCATTTTACCCTTATTGTAAAAAAGATTATCCGATTTGATTGTTTTTTTCAAATTCCTTAATTCTTCTTTCCCATATTTCTTCATAAATAAAAATTAGTAGATGAGCTTATATAATCTTATATAATCTTATATAATCTTATATATTGCGCGATTCCCATGACAACAGCAAATCCCGCGAAAATTATAAAGGCATATAACATGAAATTCCACCACGAATTCGGCTTTAAATGCATCAATTGCGGATTTTGCCCTAACGACACTAAGGCAATGATATATATGATAGGAGAATAAAATAGAATTGACATTAAGATATAGGCATTTGTTAAGAATAATGTATTAATTTGCTCGTCCTTTTTGGTCAATTTGAAGATTATAACGTGTAGTAAAAAGGGCAACAGAAAGCCTGCACCAAATACAAGTGAAAAAATTAATAGGAATGTATATATGCCATAGTTGAACAGCATTTTCGACCATACATATATATTCAGTTGTAATAGTTCTGTGAGCGTTTCTGGTCCATCCATTATGCCCAATAATCCCAACGTAACGAATATACTACAGCCAATAATATTAATAATGGCAAGAATATTGAGTCTACTTGATTTTGTATGGAGAATGTGGTTGACTTTTTGTTTGGGTGTCATCCAATAACCGAACAACGTAAAATGGTAGAGAAATGCTTGTTTCCATTTTAGGTCTGCCCTGCCCCCATGTTCTACACTTTCTTCTCGTTCCACACGCCTTTCTCGTTCCACACGCCTTTCTCGTTCTACGCGCTCGATTCGTCCTATATCTTCGTCTCGTTTTACATCTTCGTCTCGTTCTTCTTGTTTATCGGGCGCATCTATTTTCCCGTCAGAATCATTATTCATACTCATAAATCAAACGCCTCTTCTATCAGATCTCTGGCTTGATCAAGCTTACTGGCTTTCGCTAATTTATATGATTTCAGTAACTTCTTTTCCAGCGATCTACCTTCAGATGTTGTCCTTCCAACGGATTCCAATTGATCCCAAGCACTATTTAGAATATAGAAATCTCGGGCAACCGCCTCTGTTTGGTCTGTTTTAGTTGTCCTATCAGGACCTAATAGAGGATCTTCGTCAAGATGAATAATCGCACACGTCCATGATTCATCTGGCTGAGTTCCATAATAGAATGAATACCATCCAACGGAATCTACGCCCATGAACCAGCTTATCCACGCTAATCTTCTCATTCGGATAAGTGATACCGTATCATCTTCGAGATACATTGCACTGAGGAGAACCGAACACCTATCTACGCCTGATTTCTCATATGAATATTTTATGCGTTGTATCAATTCCATATCTTGACAATATGCATCAAAAGCATTGATATCAAATCCCGCGATACCAGCAATTTTATAGGTTTCCTCATGTAGAAACATAGCTTGTACATCCCAATCTGCATGCTTTGCATGTAATAACTCCGTAATTTCCGTAAAAAAGTCGTTCCAATAACTCTGCCCATCTGGCGAATTAGGATCAATATTAGTTTCATCGTCCAAATTCCAACCAGTAATATTGTCCATCAAACCATTATCGATAAAATACTGAGAAAGATTGTCGTAATAATTTAGCATAGAATATTTTAAATAACGTCGATGTTCCTGCACGTTAGGATCGGGATCATTTGGATCAATTCCATACCAGCAAGTTTTAGCTTTTCCAGTAACGGAGTCTTGCAATTCAGGCGTATACTCAAACATCCATTCAGGTGAATACGCGCTTACCCATGCATAGATAACAACTTGGACATCTCGCTCAGCCATACCCTCGATGAAGAGAGAAAGATTGTTCAGATAATTATAATTAAGGGTATCGTTGGTTGGACAGACCGTGGACCATTTGCAGTGCACATAACAACAATTCAGACTTTTCGCAGCGAGATCCATGTATTCTTCTGCAACGGCACTATTTGGCATAAGTATTTCCCAATCCAGAAACGCATAACCATAGATTGTGCCTTTCCTATCAGAGCGAGCAATCTTTTCTGGACGATAATCCTCGGGATTCTCAATCACCGAAATACCCGTAAAGAAGAAGGCGAGTGTTGAGCTTATTAATATAATTTGAATGACTGCAACTCGTTTTAAAGAAATATCCATATTACTATCCATATTTATTTCATCTTTCTTTCTTTTTACTTTCTTTCTTTTACTATAGACTACTGATTAGTATAATTCATTATA
>WJKO01000421.1 GCA_014729055.1 Promethearchaeota archaeon
AGAAAAGAGGGAAAGGGAAATATTATTCCACAAAATTCAATAGATAAAGCACCTTCCGCAGAATTACGTCCAAATCAGAAAGACAAAGATTCATTACCATCCTATAAAACACTCGATGATATACTAATTGAATTTATCGAGAATGAGAAATCTTTTGATGAAATTATTGAAATGGGGTTCAATAAAGACACGGTTCGTAAAGTTGAGAAAATGTATTATAATGCAGAATTCAAACGGGCTCAATTGGTGCAGACCATCAAGATCTCAAAAAAAGGGTTCGGAATCGGCAGAAGGATTCCCGTCTTGAATAAATATCATTTGAATAAATATCACATTGAATAAATATCATTTAAACCAATTTACACCAAGTTGCTGATAATTAATGAGGAAATTAACAAAAAGAAAGCGTATTTTACGAACCTTTCAACATCAGCAAGTGGATAAACTAGTTTTCAGTCCACGCCTATATTATTGGTATGGTGCGAATGGGTTGATGGGGAGACCAAATACTGATGAAGGATGTTCCTCTTGTATTCCAAAAATGTTCCTTAAGCGAAGTGAAGGGCAAATTCTCGATTATTTTGATGCTAGTCCGCGTTACGTTCAAGAATCATATTTCCTGCCTTTAATATGTCCTATTTGGGATTTTAAAGATAAAATTAGTGTATGGTATGAATCGGAAAAAAGCACTGGTCAAAGTATTTTCTACTTCCGCACACCTAAAGGAGTGCTACGACAAGTGAGCAGTAACGGACATCTGCAAGAATATCCCATAAAAACACTTGAAGATATGGAAATCATGAAATATATTCTAAATCATACAAGAGTCATCTTTCTTTATCCGACATATTTAATTGCAAGGGCGATGGTAGGAGATCGTGGTGTCCTTGCCACATATTTTTTTAGGTCCCCGTATATGAAACTAATCGTAGACTTTATGGGCTTTACGAATACCATAGTCTTTCTGAAACGATATCCGCGGGAAATGGCAGAATTTATGCAATTTTTAGAACAATGGGATGATCATATGTATGAAAATCTGGCGAAAAGTCCATTAAAAATACTGAATTTTGGGGAAAATATTGATGCTAATCTATCGCCTCCCCCGTATTTTGAAAAGTATCTCATTCCTTACTATGAAAAACGGGTAAAAGAGATGCATCGATATGGTAAAATATGTACTATTCATATGGATGGATCATTGAAAGATTTGCTCCCATATCTTGAAAGTTTGCCTTTTGACGGATTAGAGGCATTAACGGCTAAACCCCAAGGTGATGTAACGCTGGAAGAAATAAAAAAAGCAATAGGAGATAAAATATATCTTGACGGTATTCCTTCAGTTCTTTTTCTACCTCAATATTCCCTGTCTGATATAAAAAAATACACAAAAAAGGTTCTTGAAATGTTCTCCCCTAATTTGATTTTAGGAATTTCAGATGAAATGCCCCCAAATGGAGATATTCGTAAAGTTGCAGTTATCGCGAGGATGTTGCAAGAATTTGAGCCTTAAACATTTTCGAGTTTTATTATAATTTATTAACAAAGAACGCAATATTCAAATTATGATTTTAAATGATTTTTGGACTGATGTGCTAGACTTCTTCTTGGATCAAAATGATTTAAGACTTAGCACATGTTTGTATCTCGGATTAGCGTCTGCACTTATCCTTACTATCGCAGAATTATATTATCTCTCGTCCATACTTAAGCAAGATCTACGAAGTCTAAAAAGCAAATATTGGCTCAAGTTTACGTGTTATAAGATACTTATTATTGTTATTTCGTTGAGCTTTGATTTTATTGCTGTTGGAATTTTGGGATTTTGTGCACTTTCTTCGGGACAAATCCTAAAAACAAGCAAAAATACTCTTATTAAGATTTTGGGGTATATTTTAAACCCAATATTTTACTTTTTGGGATCAGTGGGTTTAGTATTGACATTCTTCGGAATATTCGGAGGGGAACCTTTATATTATGATCTCGGTGGACTGCTCTTATTTGGCGGAATCTTCATAGTCACGAGAGGTCGATTTAAGGAAGAAGCCATGAATTTTCAAGGATTTGATGATTATATTAGATATATTAAAAATCATGGATGGAATAAATTAAATAAACCTATAAAAGTGGTCATCATTTTTATTTGTCTTATCACCCCTGCATTTCTATTTTCCTATTCTTATTTAACCATAATGCCATTAATGAAGGATATAATGCTACCTATGAGTGATGGCGTGAGATTAAAAACCAGAATATATTTTCCTAATGATTGGGATGGGCAACCCCGACCTGTGATCTTATCACGAACGCCCTATGATATAGGTTCCAGATTTGCAAACGATGGTTTAATGGGTTATGCACACAATTATGTTCTTTCACAAGATTATATAATGGTTGGGCAAGATATCCGCGGAACTCACGGATCAGAAGGTGAATTTTATGGATTCTTGACCGATTACAATGATGGAAACGATACGGTAAATTGGATCATGGAACAAGATTGGTGTAATGGAAAAGTTGCAACTGTTGGCGGATCAGCCTTAGCAATTAATCAAATATGTTATCATCCATCGTTAGACAACCCGCCGAATCAAGGATTACGAACAGCATCAATAGTTGTCGGGACTTCAGAATTGTACGAATATTGCTTCTTTATCGGTGGATGTCTAAGACAATGGCTTGCAGAATGTTGGCTCGTTCCTGTGAGTGGAAATAATGATGCAATTGATGTTACATTGGAACATGCTGAAAAAGATGAATATTGGGATAATGTGTCGCTTGAAAGCAATAACCGATATGAGAATGTTGACGTACGAGCTCTACATTTAGGTGGTTGGTATGATATGTTCGCCCAAGGTACAATAGATGCTTTTGATTTATACAATCAAGGGACTGAATATGCACAAGATCATCAGTTTCTTGTCATGGGACCTTGGAATCATTCATTAAGTTATGTCCATGAGGACATAACATTTCCTGACTATCAAGGCATAGGGATTTCGTACATGAGTTCTTTAGAGGGCCTTTTATTCAATGAGTATTTAGGAGATAATAGTTCAATCGGAGATTGGAATGATTGGCCGCGAGTGTATTATTACGTAATGGGCGATCCAGAAGGCACAAATTCTGGTATCGAATACAACCATTGGAGAAATAATAGTGTATGGCCTGTTACTCATACTCCGGAAGCTTGGTATCTTCATCCTGATGGAACTCTATCACTAAGTCTACCAAGTGGTGCTGATAAAAAGTCATATCTTTATGATCCACGTAATCCTGTAATCACTGGTGGCGGTACAACATTTCTCACCCGTTACAGTGGGGCAATTGACCAAAGACGCGTTGAATATACGGAACCATTTGGTTCCACTAATAGATCGGATATTTTAAAGTTTACAAGTAAGACGCTTTCTTCTCCAGTAGAAATCGTTGGAAATATTACGACTGAATTATATATTAGTTCCAACTGCACGGATACGGATTTCACAGCCAAATTGATAGATGTATATCCGGACGGTAAAGAGATCATAGTCGCCGATGGAATTTTGAAAGCAAGATATAGAGATTATGCCGACTTTGAAGCGCAAACACTTATGGATGGTTCAGATTCCACGATATATGAACTAAATATTGATATGTGGTCCACGGCGTACCGATTTATCCCCGGACATCAAATACGATTGTCGATTAGCAGTTCAAATTGGAATAAGTTTGCGGTTAATCCAAATACGGGTGAAGCGGTTGCAAATATTCATCCCAACGACTGCACCGATCTCGGTGTTAATTTCAACATAGCAAATAATTCAGTCTGTTGTGGGATTCCTGGCAGTATGTCTCGTGTATGGTTTCCAAGAACACTTTAAC
>WJKO01000422.1 GCA_014729055.1 Promethearchaeota archaeon
CCAGCCATAGCCGAAGTCGCCAAGACGATCCCGCTGGAAGCTGTTATACGTGCGAGTGACTCTTAACGGCACGCCGCCGACCGGAATCACGACATCTTCATGCGTAAACTTAACCTGCCCGATTTTCAGATTGCTGTCCAGCACAAACGGAGCGTAGTCGTACGAATATAAATAGCTATCACCGGCAGCATTAACATTACGAACCGTCAGAAGTAGGAAAAACGAGATCCAAATTAGGAAAATTTAGTATAATCTGATGGAAAATTTAAATAGGCAAATTCACCAAAGAGTTCTTTTGCTTTTTTATCATAGGTACGGGCTGCTTCGATTTCGTCTTTGAAGTAACCGAGAAAATATTTTTTATTCTTTTGTTTAATGGTCACTATCCATTTTTTACTTTTAGTAATCCAAGAGACACCTTTATATTGTGATGTAGTATATTTCTTGCCGGAAGCATTATAGTTGTTTTGTGCTGGTGTGCATATACGAAGATTTGATTTTCGATTATCTAACGTGTTGTGATTGATATGATCGACGACCTTATCAACAGATGGATTGGCAAGAAATCGATGCATGTATATTGTCTTTTTCTTACGTGCAGTATATGCGTATTGATTTCTTGATCCTTGAACTTTCCAACGGAAATTTTTTAGTTTGGGATAGTCTTCTTTATCGATTAGAGCAAAACAGCCTTTGTTCAGTGCTATTAGACAGGTGTTTTCGTCGAGCTGTTTGATTTGTTTTCTCAGATGGTCATTTAGTTTGAAGTTATTGCAGGTCCAAAATGTTTGTACTATGCGGGGGGAACCTTCTTGGTCGAATTTATTCAGGCAGACAGGAATTGGGATTTGTAAGCCGGGCGCGGGGGTCATGAAGAGACAATTTTGACAAATGCGCAGACAGCTACCTTTGGGCTCCTTCATGGGAAATCCTCCTTCGAATAGATATGTATTAATTCAATTTTTAAAAGCCGCAGGGTTATGCGGAGGTATTGCTTTGTGTTGTTTAGGGCTTTTGTCCCGCATAATCCTGCGGCTATTTGCATATTTCAGTCTCTGCCGTTTGATCGGCTTCGACTTTGCCCTTTGTATTTCAGGCTCCTTGTTATTCAATTTTCAATATACTAATGATCATTAATAGTACAGTTTTAAGTTTAGCATATACAGCAGATTTGTCAAGAATAATTGTTGGATATTTATCGAATTTATTTCTTTTTTAGAAGTAAGAAAGTAAAAGGTAGATCTTATATAAGAATATAGAGATATAGAAATACCAAAATTCAGGTTTTCACATAAAAAGGGAATTATGATGAATTTTGTGCATTTTTTGTCATGAATATTGGGATTATTTTTTGATGGGAATTTATGAAAGTTGTTGACAGTATTTATCCAGTCTTTTAGAATATTTAATAAAGAATACAGGTAAACCGGTGGGAAATAAATGAAATTAAAGATAGACGAAGGACATTTGACGATTTTAAAATTAAAAATAAGGCGGCTTGATTTATACAGGGTTACTAAGGATAAAGGAGATTTCTAATATGTCATCAATTTTAATTCTTCAATTATCAGATATGCATATTAAAACTCAAGATGATCCTATTGTTGATAGATGGGCATCTCTGCTAAGATCAATTGAATTAGAAATAATGAATCTTGATAAAGCTATTGTAATAACTTTTTGTGGTGATGCTGCTTTTAGTGGACAAACAGATCAATTTGAAGTAGCAGGTATATTGCTTGATGATCTCTTTAATTATTTAAAAAAAGTTAGATCAGATCTAGATGTACATCTGATTAATGTACCTGGAAATCATGATTGTAACTTAACATCAGAAGACGAAGAAGCACGACTATCACTTCGCCATACTTTTACTAATAAAAAACCTCCTAATTCAATAATACGTATATTACTTAGACCTCAAGAAGAGTACTTTAAATTCTCAAAATTAATTTCTTCTAATATTTCAAATTTTACCTTTGATAATCCATTCTATAATTCATATGATATATGTGTTGATGAAAAATATATAAGATTTCATTTAATTAATTCTTCTTGGACATCTGTACTTAAAGAAAATGATGATTTAAGATTTCCATTGGAAGAATTCAAACCTTCTAGTAATCCTGAAGCATTCTTAAGTATAACATTATCGCACCATCCTATCCATTGGTTCATGATGCCTGATGTTCGTCGTGAGTTAAGAGACCTAATTGATCAGCATAGCGATCTTGTCCTTACAGGTCATGAACATGAGAATGAGGCTAGTCGAAGAACGATCTTTGCAGGTGGAGACATTAATTATATTGAAGGAGGAGTTCTTCAGGACGATAACGACATGGCTAATTGCACATTTAATATAATTCGCATTAATCTCTCTGATAAAACTCAAGAAAAAAAAACCATGACTTGGAATAAGGATCACTTTGCGGCAAGTAGTGATTCTTCTGAACCAGTAAAAATATATAATCCAAATCGCATTGATAGGCGTTTTCAGTTTAAGCCAAAATTTGAACGTTGGCTTGATGAAATAGAAGATCCAATAACGCATCCACGGGTAAGCCAACTACAATTGTCGCATATTTTTTCTTACCCGGATCTAAGAAAAATTTTACAATCTGAAAGTAATAAAGATGATGAAGTTGTTGAACGTGTTCGAAGTGAAAATGTCTTTAATGAAATGAAGGATCAAAATAAAGCTTTTATAATTGGTTACGATAGATCAGGTAAGAGTAGTTTATGCAAAAGACTGATGTCTGATTTTCGCTCAATAGGCAACTTGCCTCTTTTATTAGATGGAGAGAGGATTCCGCGTAAATGTGATAAACAAAGACTTAGAAATTTGCTAGATAAAATCCTAAAAGAAGAATATCAAAGATTGACATATCCTGAATTCGAACAATTAGATAAAGTTAATAGAATACTTATTATTGATAATATGCATGATGGACCATCTGACTCAGCAGAACGTTATAACTTTTTAAATATAGTCCCTGAAATTTTTGAACAAGTGTTTTTAGTAGCAGGCGATGATTTTTATTTTGAGCTTATCAATCAACAAGGCAATGATGTTGATCTTTTTTTCTCATATCAAAGATATGAAATTTGTGATTTTGGTCACCAACGTTTAGAATCATTAACAAGTAAATGGATGACACTTGGATTGAAAAAGCCGAATCCAGTTGCAATAAGAGAAAAAGCTATAGAAATCTGTCAAAAAGTACAATCAGTTCTGGAACTTGCTGGTTTACCTCACACACCTTGGTTGCTCATTGTAGTATTATCTGAAACAGAACAAACAGATACCCCTTTTATTGCTGCTCAAAATGGCAACTATGGGCACTTATATCAAGCAGTAATCACGGTAGCCTTATCACAATCTAAAATGAAACATTTTGATCTAAGTGGTAGATTTATCTATTTAGGTGAATTTGCTCATTTATTACATAAAATGAATCAATCAACCATTTCAGAATTTGAAGCACGAGAATTCCATAAGAGTCACTGTGATAGATATGGTTTACCTTTTGACTACGAAAAGGTCAGGGATGATCTTTTACTAACGAGAATGATTAGAAAGGATGGAGATGAAATTGCTTTTAGAAGTAAGTGGGTATATTGTTTCTTTGTTGCTTGGTGGTTAAACAGGAATTTGAATATTCAGGAAGCTAAAGATGCAGTTGAATCTATGACAAAGCACTTGTATCATGAAACTTCTGCTAACATACTAGTTTTTTTGGCACATTTTAGCAACGATCCAATTGTTATTAATAGTATGAGAGAGACTGCTGCTTCTTTGTATAATTCTTCTCCAAAAGCTGAAATGACAAATGATATTTCTGATATCAATAAACTTAATAAAGTTAGTAGCTTGTTCCGTTTGCCAAATACAAATCCTGAAATTAATAGAAAAGTTATAATAGATGCAAAAGATGATCAAATGGCCAAAAGAACTCGGAGGTCTTATGATGGCCGTAACATAGAAACAACTCCAAACAATGAAGCATCAATAAAAGACAATCTAATGGAACTTAGAGCTTCATTGAAGACTATACGTATTCTAGGGCAAGTTCTTCGAAATGGAGCTACTTCAATTGAAGAAAAAGAAAAGAAGGCTATTCTTATGGAAATTCTCACTTTAGGCCGTAGAATTCTAGGCAACATGTACGTAAGTGGAGATGAA
>WJKO01000423.1 GCA_014729055.1 Promethearchaeota archaeon
ATGTTAGATTGAATGACAATTCAGATGGATACACATTAAAAAATTCGAAAGCATTAGAAGGATTGATGGGAATTATATCAAATACCGAATACAATCACGATTCCCCATATATCTTAAATGATGTGAGAATTTCAAAGAATATTTTATCCTTTACATCGAATATAAGACTAATTCATGCTATAAAAGAATTTGAATGTGTCAAGGATCGTATTTTAGAGGGTAAAAAAACAATGAATGTGAATGGAAGAGAAGTAATTGTCGATATCGCTGTTGGAGATAATTTTAAATTACTTAAAAATTATACATTTATAGGAAAGTGAATATAGGATGAAAATTGGCTTGAATACATATAGTTTTCGTAAAGAACTCAAAAAGGATCAAGATTTCACATTAAAAAATGTCTGGAAAATTGCAGAAGAGATAGGTGAAATTGAAGGAATAGAACTTCTCGACAGACATATACCTGGTTGGCCAGATGGAGATTTGAATAAAGGCGTCGCGGATGTAAAGGAACAAGTGGAATCTTTTGGATGGAAATTATATGCCTTGGGCCCCCATGTAAAAATGTATAAGAGCAATACAACTGATCGTAAGAAAGAAATTGAAAAATATAAAAAATGGATAGATTTATGCGCAGATAACGAAATTCCCCAATTTAGAAGCCAAGTAGGTGGAAACATGAGCTTTTTTGAAAGGAACCACCCAATTAAAGGTGTTGAAATCGTTTCACAACTTTTAGATGAAGTTTTACCATATGCCAACAAACGAAATATAAAAGTAGGTATAGAAACTCATTGGCAGTATTCAAGTAATCCAAAATTTCTTAAAATGGTAACTGAACGTTATAATGATGAATTCCAAGATAATTTGGGTATCATTTTCGATTGGGGAAACTATATAACGAATAAATCAAGATATAAAGCATTGAAAATAGCTGCAAAACCACAGAATCATTGCCATAATCACGTTAAATTCTTCAAATTTAACGAAAACTTCCAGCAAACAGGGAAAATAGGATTTCGTTTTGGATATTCAAGCCAAAAAATAGTGAAAACCTTTAAAGATAATAATTTCAAAGACTATTTTTCCATCGAATATGAAGGCAGACTATCGACAACAGAGGGCGTCTATAAGTCTGTTTATGGACTAAAATACGCAATAGATGATGATATATTCTAGATCCCGTAAGATTGTAAATTTTAACTAAGTAATTCCATATTTGTGAATTAAATTTATTACTTATTAGTATCAAAGATTAATTGTGATTAATTTTGGTAGTTGGTACAATTATATATCAGTTTGAGATCGATCAAGATGAAGAAGGAGACATAATCCCAAATTTCTCAAAGATTGCTCAAAAGGAAACCAAAGGAAAATCAATTTTAGAAGTGGCAGGAATAGGCAGTGAGATAGAAGAACATATTAAGATGCTTGTTCCAATTCTTGAGGAATCTTGGATGAATTCACATAAGAATTATGAAAAAAACTCTAAAACTTAAAAAATCTAAAATTTTGAATATATACTCAAAATATCTCCGATTTCTTATCCTTAATGTAAAAATTTTTTATCAATGAAATGATATCCTCTATTAGACCCAGCTAATTTCTAATAATAAAAAAAGTAGAATAAAATAGGGAATGTAAATGGAAAGCATACCATATGCTCTCACAATGAGCCTTATAGCGGGATTATCAACGATAATTGGTGGTTGGTTAGGTATTATCAACAAGAAACCAAGTACAAAATTTATTTCTCTGATGATGTCAATTTCTGCGGGAGTGATGGTTTTTTTATCTTTTACAGAAATGTTCCGAGACGCTGAAGACATATTAGGAATGCCCATCGCCTTGTTATGGTTGAGTATTGGACTTTTAGTTGCTTTCCTTATAGATAAATTGTTACCAGAAGCGGAAAATGTACATGAACATCTTTATAATGCGGAGAATGGAAAATTAAAAGAACAGAAGCAAATCTTAAAAGAGATTCCCCATTCGGTGCCTTTTCCCCGCGGACACATTAAAGGTCAGGGAAAAGGTCTTGGAATGAGGAGGAGGGAGGGACTTGGTCGGGGAAATAAACATCAAGGTATGAAAAAGCGAAGAAGAATAATTAGAACGGATGATCAGATTATTTTTACAGATCAATGTGGTGAAATGTTCTGTGTTAGTAATCAGAAAATGATGAAACTTGGTTTGCTTGCTATATTAGCTTTATTTATTCACAATATACCCGAGGGAATTGCCACATTTTCAGCTAGTTTATCCGAACCAGCTTTAGGATTAGAGATTACTATTGCTGTAGCGATGCATAATATACCTGAAGGAATTTGTGTTGCAGTTCCTATTTATCTCGCTACGGATGATAAGAGAAAGGCAATAGGATATGCCGCAATCTCCGGCTTAGCTGAACCAGCTGGAGCACTAATTGCCGCCATTGTGCTATCAAGCATTTTAACAGAAACAACTTTGGTTGCCATATTGGCTTGGGTTGCTGGGATTATGATATATATTTCGGTAGATACCTTAATACCCACGGCAAAAAATATGGAATACAAGCATACGTCAATAATAGGATTCAGTATAGGCATGATTGCAATGGGAATCACATTAATCTGGGTTTAAAATAAAAATTCAAAAAAAAGAGCTTACTAAAAAAAAAAACCTTATTCCGACTTTAGAGGAAGTGTATATAATTCTTCTATCTCTTCTTTGTATTCGCTCAAAATTTCACGGCGTTTAACCTTCATTGTCTGTGTCAGTTTTCTGTTCTCAACAGTAAAATCTTCAGTAGTGAAGAGATATTTTTTTGGAATTTCATATTTTGCATATTTTTGCATCAAGTGTTTACTTACTTCGTCTGCTACTATCTTCTTTAAAACAGCCCCAGATTTAGATAACCCCGTTAGTAATTCTTCAGGGTCAAGGTTTATTTGCATTTCTGCAGCCCAAGATGTAATATTTTCGGCATCAAGGACGAGAATGCAGACGTTGTATTGACGACCATCACCATATACAAACGCATTAGCAATATAAGGTAGCAACTTAATATCTTCTTCAATTTGTGCAGGAAATACATATTTACCGTTTTCCAGTTTGTATTGTTCTTTTATCCGCCCAGTTATAAATAGAAAACCATCCTCATCAAGTTTACCGCGGTCGCCTGTTCTTATTCCTCTATCTTCGGTCATAATTTGTTTTGTTTTTTCTGGCTTTTTATGATAACCTAGCATAACTTGTGGACCATAAACAACAATCTCCCCATCTTCACTGTTTTCATCATCTATTACCGATTTATCAATCACCACTTTTGTTTTTTCTACGGGTTTCCCAACACTACCAAATCTATATGCGTCTGGTGCATTCATCGTGACGACAGGCGATGTCTCTGTCATGCCATAGGCGTCATAAGTTGGAATTCCTATACTATAAAAAAACAAGGCAATTTCCTCGTTCATTTTTGCGCTTGCAGTTAATGCCATCTCCAAACGTCCACCGAATTTCTCCCTGATTTTATCCAAAACCATCTTATCTAAAATTTTGTATTTGAAACTTGTTTTTCCAGTGAGAAATCGCTCTTTTGCCGCTTCTACTGCTGCATTAAACAATTTAAGTTTCATTCCGCCTTCTTCTTTCATAGTAGTATGAATTGCTTGATATACTTTGTTAAAAACCCGGGGAACGGACATAAGTACGGTTGGTTTCACTTTTTGCAAATCATCCACCATTGCATCTAATGTATCCATAAACCCGCATGATCCTCCAAATTGATACCCGTTGTGGAGCTCTGCGGCAATTGCATAAGAATGTGCCCAAGGCAGATGACTAAACGATACTGTTTGTTCCGTCAAATTCGGATATAAATGATAACCCGCTTGCGATGCGAAACATAAATTTCCGTGCGATAAAAGAACACCCTTTGGATCACCTGTTGTTCCAGAAGTATAGATAATAACAGCGACTTCTTTTGGTTCAGGATATATGGGATCAATTGTTTTTTTTACTTGTTTTAATTCAATATTCTGCATTGAATTGTCGTTATTTCCCTCTACAATTATTATATGTTTTAACGTAGGAATTTTGTCTTTCAAATTCTGGACTTTTTCGTAAATTTGACCCGTTCTTACTATTAAGACTTCTATCTCAGCATCTTTTATCACATATTCCCACATACTAAGGAGTTCTTTTTCGTACATTGGGACAAAAATTGCACCTAAACTCAATGTTGCCATTTCCGCAACAGCCCACTCAGTGCTATTCTTCGAAATAATACCTACTTTTTTGCCTTTGGATATACCAAGAGTTGCCAATCCACTTCTAAAGTTTTTTACTCTTTCGCCTACTTCGGCATAAGTGACCCATTCATATATTCCTTGTGAATTTTTTGTGCCAAACAGCCGGTTGTTTGAAAACTTCTTTAATGCGGTTTCAAATAATTCGACCAGATTCCTATAATCATTATCTTTCCATATATCATTTGTAACTTCTTGCATGATGATAAATAAATGATGATGATAGATAAATGATGATAGACAAAATATAAAATATGGTCAAACATCCCAAATATCAAGCAATGGATCAAGCGAGAGAATTAGAAATTCCAAGAGCAATAGAAGAGATTCTTGAGGATTTTAAGGATTATGAACTGTATAAGGTAGAACCAGTAAGAGATAAAAAGATTTTAGGACCGATTCCACGACCTAAATTCTATATTCGTCGTAAAGATGACGAAGAAATAATAGCAGAATTTCATCCAAATGGCTATTCAGAATGTAAAAATGATGAGTTTAAAACCGAATTTGATAAAATAAATAAACGTGTAGAGAAAGTTGCTCAACAAGCTCTGGAAGATTTCTTATCTCATGAAAAAAGATGATAGCTTAAGAGAAAAATTAAAGGAGAAATGATTTTAGTGGATTTTTATAAAGTAATAAAAGCAAGAAGGAGTATTAGGAAATTTACATCAGAACCTATTAGTGAAGATATTTTAGAGAGGATCCTCAACTCAGCAAGACTGGCACCAACGTGGGCTAATATGCAAGGATGTAGATATATTATTGTCGATGATAAAGAGAACGTAAATAAATTGAAAAAAGCAATCAACCAGAAATGGCTAAAAACCGTGCATTTATTCCTCGTTATTTGTATTCAAGAAAGAAGATCTGGGAAAAATCCCAACGGAATAAAATATTTCACAGTCGATGCGGCTATTTGCATGGAACATTTAATTCTTGCCGCAACGAATGAAGGTCTGGGAAGTTGTTGGATCGGTTATTTTAATGAAAAAGACGTTAAAAACGCGTTAGATATTCCGAAGAGAGAAAGAGTCATAGGAATTACACCCTTGGGATATCCCGCAACAAAACCAAAAGAACAGGAACGCAAAGATTTAGGAAAAATTGTATATAAGAACAGATATGGAAACAACTGGGATCTATGAATTAGAGTTTCAATTTTTTCAAACTAATATCTGAATGGCTTCGCCGTTTTCCCGACTTTTATTTACTGCTTCTAAGTATGCCATGATTTCAAGCATTTCTTGGTTATTTATTGGACTTTTTTTTGATTTAAAGAAATCAAGTATGTGAGGTACCATCAGCTCAAATCCAGATGGCTTATTCTTAGCAATCGAATCTATTACGCCATCATCGGAAAATAATTTTACGCTCCAATCTGCTGAAGTTTTGTATCGCATCCCATATAACAATCCGATTCGTTCACCACTCCAATTTGCTGTAACGAGATCAAAGTTCTCGTAGGATGCTACTTGCAACTGCTCACAACCCGCACCAAGAATACTAAAGAGTATTTCAGCGGAATGAACACCATACCAAAAATATCCAGGATAATCTTCCATAATTGGAACTTTTCCGTATACTTCTGCAATTTTTATGTCTTTATCCTTCCCGATTTGGTAGATACCATTATAATATCTCAAAGATGAACACGAAAACATTGGTGTTTTTGTTTTTTCAGAGAGGTGAATGATTTTCTTTGCATCTTCCAAAGAACAAGCAAGGGGCTTATCAATATAAACAGGTTTTTGATATTTTGAAAGAATTTCAAACTGCTCTAAATGCTGTCTGCCATCCACGGAGGTTAATAGAATAGCATCGCTCTTATCGGCAACGTCTTCTATACTTTTCAGCATATTAACATCGTATTTCTTCCTAAGTTGTTTCGTAAATTTATCCACTCGATTTATGGAATGAGAAAATGCCTTTGTTCCACCTTTATATGCATAAGTAACAGGTGTTTTACTCCTTCTTTTATTGAGAATTCTGGCAAAGGTAGGACAATGTGACGTATCTAAACCGATCATTCCGATTTTCATATCACTCATGTTTTATCATCTAAATATTTAGATATATTATGTATGTATAATCTATTAGTTCTTACAATCTATAAATATGAAGTTATCAAAATATCAAATGAGAATAATGAAATATCCTAGTTGGTTAATCAATCTTATTTATCTGGGAACTACAACTTTTATTATTTTAGTCGGGCTTTTCGTTCCTTATACCGTGATCGGTTCAAATGTTATTGAGACTGATAAAAAAGTAGCAGCTTTTTATTATGGTTGGTATAGTAATGATACGGATTTCAGCCAAACGAATCCTTATCTAATTGAAGATACAGCACAATGGGCACATTGGAATTGCCCAGGATATGACCCACCAATAAATGCATGTTCGACATTTACACCAGAATTGGGTTGGTATGATTCTGCTGATCCCTATGTTTTAGAAAAACACCTAAAAGATGCGGAATGGGCGGGTATTGATGCATTTATATGTTCTTATTGGGGATATAATGGATTTGAATTTCGGAATATTGAAAATCTTTTAAGAGTGGCAGATGCAATTAATTCGAATCTTTCATTTAGTTTGTATTTTGAGACATCAATGGGGAACTTACCTGAAGAAGAAAATAACCAAATCATTGAGACGTTATCAACAGAATTAGAGTATATCTATGATTTTTTTACAACGGGCGGTTTTCAAGATCTAATATGGATGGAGGACGAAAAACCCGTCCTCTTTGCCTATGTAGTTAGAGATTATGACGCATCCGTTTGGAGTACAGTTATTGATGATTTAGCTAATAATGATAAAGAATTCTTTTTAGTTGCAGACAGACCCGGAGATAAACCTGAATATAACCGAAACTTCGAGGGATCACATCAATATGACGTTTATTATCCGACATACCATGATGAATATTTGGAGACCTTCTTAAATATTAAAATTAATTGCGAGACCTACGATCAATTATTTATCGCCGGAGTGTCACCAGGTTATGACGATCATAAAGTGCGTGATGGACATCCTGCCTTATTGCGAGAAAAGGGCAATACCTACGTACAGAGTTGGGAAACTGCGATTTCACTTAATCCGAATTGGATTACAATTACAAGCTGGAATGAATGGCATGAAGGAACCGAGATTGAGCCAAGCATTGAGAACTCAGATTTAGCATTAAATCAAACTAAAATTTTTATCGAAGAATTTAAAAGCGGACAATATAATGCTTTAACGCCAAAGAGATTCTATGCTGGAATGATTATCCATATGCTTGTTGCCTTAGCTATAAGCTGGCTAATTTGGGGAATATATGCGCTGTTTTCTAAAAAAGGTTTAGAACGGCTCGTTAAATTGAATAAGCCATTAGCACTAATCTTTGGGATTTTAGCTTTGTTAATTTCAGTCGCTGGACCTGGATATTTTTTAATTGCCGAAATAATTAATCATAGTTATTTTGAAGTCAGCGGAGAACTGTGGAGTTATCTATTAATTGCGGCTCAAATTGCTAATATAGTATCGATTCAACAAATGGCATTATTTTTGGGAGAAGAGAGATAAGTTTATCCAAATACTTCTTTTCCTTTTTCATATCCTAAATCAAAGGCCTTTATATTCATATCGGGTTGTCGCAATTCACGTTTTATAACATTTTTATAATCATCGATTTTAATAAAGGGAATAGAACCACTAGCAACAGCAAAACCCAGCATTATCATATTCATTTTTTGGGCGTCATCAAAGTGATCCAACGCCATTTCCGTAGCATTTATGAAAAATACATTATTGCTAATCTCCTTTAAGATCTTTTCAATTGTCTCTAATTTTGGATATTCATCCATCTTTGCCGCCACCAGTATAGGAGGAATCGTCCTACTATTGATGCAAAATATGGTTCTCTCAGAAGCAAATTGTGCACGGCGTAATACTTCTGAAGGCTCAAATCCTAAATACAAGTCTGCTCCTCCATAACAGATACTTGGAGAATATAGGTTTTTTCTAACATTATGAGATAATATTTTTTGATATCGTGTGTGTGATGTGATGGCACCTTCACGCTGGGCTAGACCGTGCATTTCAGATCCGAAAATGGACTGACAATTACTATCATGTGCAGCAAACTCAATCAGTCTTTTAATTGTTATAACTCCTTGACCCGCCGTACCCGCTATGACTATATTGATAATATCAGTTTCTTGAAATTTTGTTTTATGGTTCACGGAATGAGACCTCCTTATCGAACGGATACAAATCTATCTTATTAATTGCATGATTCGGGCAGATTTCAAAGCAGACTCCACACCGAATACACCGATCTTGATCAATTTGCATTTGCTCTTGACCATTGATGGTTGTTCTGCGGATTGCTGGACAGCCCAAGACTCTTGCACATTCCATACACATTTGACAATTAGAGATGACGTACATTATTTCACGCACTTTTTCTCCTTGTTCCTTCAACTTTCTAATCTCAGATTGTCTAAATCTGTTTGCTTGAAGAGCACACTCCCTTCTGATGATAATTACTTTAACTCCTTTTTTCGTTTTTGCTTTTTCAATAGTTCGTATTAAATTATGAGGATCATAGCTGTCTGCAACTTTTAACCATTTAACGCCAATAGCTTCACAAATTTTTGATATAGAGAGTTTATGGTTAGTTACACCTACTACTTCTTGATGGCCGGTCATAGCCACCCAGTTATTTACAAAAATAAACAAAATAATATTACAATCATAATTTACGGCTTCTGCTAATGGTGCCATCCCCGTATGGAGAAAAGTGGAATCTCCAATAAAGGCAATGATATTTTGGTCTGTTTTTGAAGATAATCCGATAGCAGCACTTAATCCCCCGCTCATACAAATAATAAAATCACTACATTCATTCGGCGGAAAGAACGACATCACATAGCATCCTATGTCTCCTGCTATAACTGTGTTTTCTAAATCATTTGTTGCTTTCTTTATTGCATATAAGGTTGCCCGTTCAGGACACCCGCTACAAAAAGTAGGAAATCTTTTTGGAATAATGTTCTGAAAACTATTATAATATTTCTGGGCTTTCAACATAATCTGACTAGGTTGTTTATTGAATATTTTGGCCAGTACTTCTGATACTAAACCAGTACTATACTCACCAAATTTTGGAAAATATTTCTGACCAATCACTTCAACCTTTAAATTATTTTTATGGCATATTTCAGCAATTTTCACTTCTAAAAAGGGTTCTAACTCTTCTATGATAATAACTCTATTCAGTTTTTGTAAAAATCCAATTATTTCATCATAATTTATGGGATATATTATACCCAATTTCATAATAGGTACATCATTGAGATTTAATTGATTTAACGCCTCCATAGTATAACCAAACGGCATACCACTAGTAACGATACCCGTCGTATTAGTGCCTTCAATATAACGATTCAGACCAAGCTTTGGTAATTCTTTACGTACTTCTTCTATTCTTTCATATAATCTAACGTGGTTATTTATTGCATGTGGTGGTAATGAACAATATTTAGGAATGTTTCTTGTGAAATGATGCTTTTCTTTTGGTTTTTGTATCTCACCTAACTTCACAATTCCTCGAGAATGTGCAACACGAGTTGAGGTGCGGAAATATACAGGTATATCGTGTTTTTCTGATAATTCAAAAGCTATTTTAATCCAATCTTTATTTTCTTGAGGCGACCAAGGTTCGATAACGGGGAGATGTAACATCCATGAATAAAACCGGTCATTTTGTTCTTGATGACTACCTAAACTTCCTGGATCTGCACCTACAACTAAAACCATTGCCCCTGGTCCGGGTCCATTTAAAGCTATTACGGACAATGGATCCGAAGCAACATTTAGACCTACATGTTTTAAAGGGTTTAAAACTCTTGAACCCGCCCATGCAGCACCGACACACTCTGATACAGCCACAGCTTCATTTATTGCCCAATGATGAACCAAATATTCTCTTAATTCAGCATCATTCTTTAGAAGCATTTGGAAGGTTTCACCAATATCACTTGTAGGGGTGCCAGGGTATTGTGCAACGAAGCCAACGCCAGCTTCTAAACAACCCCGTACTATGGCTTCATTTCCTATCATTAGGGCTTCTTTATTTTCACCCAAATAGAATCTATTATCTTTTGATGACATCTTGTTTCGTCTTTAATTATCTGGTTTTTGTATAAATTTGGATAAATCTTGGAACTCATAATCCGAAAAATTCTATTAAATTGGCTCAGAAAACCTAAATTTTCCCATCTTCTTCAAAATATTGAACTAATTTCTTAAATGCTGCTTCAATGTTCAATCCATCTTTAGAAGATGTACGAATGTAATCCCTAAAGCCATGCTTTTCCAAAAACTCCTTCATCTTCTCATCTGAAATTCGTTGTTTGTCCACTAAATCGGCTTTCGTTGAAACAAGTAAAAGAGAAGCATCTGGATCGACACTTTTTTTTACAAGCTTAATCCATTCAGGTAGATTTCTAAAAGTGGGATAACGTGATTCGTCGAAAACAATTAAGCCACCAGCTGATCCTTTTACATATATGGGAAGAATGACTTTGAAACGTTCTTCTCCTCCAAGATCCCAAATCTGAAGTCTTATTTCTTTACCTTTAGGGGTCTTTATTTTATATAATGAATGTTGCACACCAATTGTAATGATTGTATTGGCATTAAATACTCCTCTAATTAATCTTTCGATTAATGTGGTCTTTCCAACCCCTCCTTCACCACATAAAAATACTTTGATTATCGGTGCTCTGCTCAACGAATTTAACCTCGAAAAAGGTTTTCTATAGTTTTCTATTTTATACTTTAATTTAACTTAATTTAATTCTAATTAAATTGGTTTGAATAATTAAAGTAAGTAGTCAATAATTAACAAAATTTGTTTATTTTTAATCTCCAATCCATTTTTCCATTAGTATTTCATCAATGTATTGCCCATTCATGAAAAAATGTTTCTTTCTTACGCCCACTGTATCAAATCCCAATTTTTGATATAGTGAAATCGCATGTTTATTTGTTTCAAAGACAGTAAGTATGATTTTTTCTTTGCCATTTTCCTGTGCTTCTTCAAGCGAGAATTCAATTAGGTGATATCCAATATCCATGTTTCTATGTGACTTTCTTACAATAATTCCGAGAACTCCTACATGATCCGAAGCTTCCCATTGTACATCTTCGATTGTACATTGCCCCACAATATCTTCGTCACTATCCAATGATTTGTCTTGTGCAACAATACAGAGATTTCCTAACCCAATTAGGTCTTGGTACCACGTTTTTTTTTCATAATTAGAGGTTACATGCTCAAATGCGGGGAGATAGCGCCCTTCGTCAACGACTTCATTGTAATTTTCCCATATTGCATTTAAATCGGAGAATTTAATATAGCGGATTGTTATTTCTTTCCCATTTTCTAATACTATTTTTCTCTTTTTCCCCACATTCGACACATCATAAGCAATTAAAACGCTACTTAAAATATGTGAATATTGAATAAAAAAAAAACTTGACTACATTTAACTTACTTTTTGATAAACAAGTGAATATCTTGTGATAAGTCAAATTCTTCCTCTTCAATCAAGTATCGTTTTAAAGCAAGCAAAATAGTATTTGCAGTCTTTATTGGCAACCCAAATTCTACGATATCCCCAGCATCCAAAGAAACACCTCCAGTAATTTCAGTTCCTAAACTGCATTCAATGCAATCTACTCCTTTTGATTTTAATTCGAGAAACTTCGTTCTTAAATTCGATCCATAAAAAAGTGATCTTTTGCCATTTGTAACATTATTGATTTCACACGAAAATAACAAAGGATACCTAAAATCCTCTATTATAAATAGAATATACAATTTTGCCTTAATTCTTAATGTATCAACAACTTCTATAATAGAAATCCGAGTTAATTCCTTTTTGAATGGCATATGAAATTAGCCCCATATATTGAATCTTTCAATAGTTCATCAATTATATATTGATGTCTTCGATAAACCTTAAATATTTTCGTTTGAAATTCTAAATATGAAGGAGAAAAATAAAAAAATTAACTTAAAAAAGATTATCGGAATTCCCGCAACTCTGGGAGTTACGATCGGAATCTTAGCAGCAGCATTTCAAGCAATCTTTGGGAGCGCTGGGGGTCCAGAAGCATATGGATTTTGTGTTGCTTGTCACACTCGAGATTTCATCAACACAATGATAAATGCATTTTTACCCGAAGAAGGTATATCACTTTTTGCAGCTATACCTGTATTGACACCAATTGGAGTCTTTGTTGGGGCATTTATCGCATCAAGACGGAATAAGGAATTTCGCGTAAAGAAATCCAATAGCAAGACATATTTTATGTATGTTGTTGGTGGAATTTTAATGATGATTTTTGGTCTTTTGGTCGGAGCATGTCCCTATAGAAC
>WJKO01000424.1 GCA_014729055.1 Promethearchaeota archaeon
CACATGAGCAAAAGCATCTTTATCAATTATTTTTACATCAATTATCTGTATGTTGGGAGCATACCCTTGATACGGAACATTATTAATCATGCCACTTCCCGCAAGAATACAAGCGATCATTGTTCCATGACCGCATAAATCCATTTCTTCTTCGGTTGTAAGATTAAATCTCTTAGCTACGAGGTTTTGTCTTAACATTTTGTGTTTAATTGAAACACCGGAATCAAAAAGCGCAATTTTGACACCTTTTCCTGTAGTTTTTACGAGAGAATCTTGTAATTTATCATATTTTGTCAATATTTTAGAATGATGGATAGACAAATACGCCCGGAAATTCCCATCAATAGTTTGTATATACCTATTTTTCTGCAATACACTTAGGGCTGAAATATTAACGCGAATCAAAAGGCAAGGAACAAGAGAATAAATATGGAATATTCGAAATTCCTTATCGTTAATTTTTAGGAAATATTCATTTTGTTCATCAGATAGATCAACGTTATATTCTTCTAGAAATGATATAAGCACTTTAGAGTTTTTAAATAAAAGAAAAACATCAAAGAGATGATTAGGTCCTTTTAAATTAATCTTTAGATAATTAATTAAAGGGGTTTGTAGTTTCTCAGTATATGTAAGTAGATGATCAGTAACTTTTGGTTCTCTTGGATTATTTTCTTCCACAATATTGATCTCCTATGCATTTCCTCATGAATTTCTACATTCGATTTCCAGTTAAGTTATAAAATACAAGAATATACGACGATAATCTCTGCTATATTTGTTATAGCTTGACTTCTTTTAACGTCTCTTCCACTGTGTAGCCTTGATGGACGATCATACAGATCGCCCTAACGAGTTCGGTTGGGTTTTCTGACTGAAAAATATTCCTCCCCATAGCAACACCATGAGCTCCAGCTTGCATTGCATCATAAATCATCTCTAATACATCGCGTCTCGTATCAAGTTTGGGTCCGCCAGCAATAATAATTGGTACTGGACATCCTTCCGTTATTTTTTTAAAGCTATCTATATCACCAGTATAATTCGTTTTCACAATATCAGCACCTAACTCCGCACCTGCACGAGCTGCAATATTAATTACTTTTGGATCATGTTCTGATTCGATTTTAGGTCCTCGAGGATACATCATTGCTATTAATGGCATACCCCAATACCGACAAGACTGTGCGATTCCACCCATTTGCTTCAGCATATCAGATTCTGTTTCATCTCCGATATTAATATGAATAGAAACACCATCTGCACCCATTCTCAAAGCTTCTTCTACGGAACATACTAATACCTTATGATTTGGTGTTGGACTAAGGGATGTTGAACCAGATAGATGAATAATTAATCCAATATCTTTGGAAGAATAACTCTTTCTTTTATCGGAGCCACGATGACCCGCCGCAGCAATTCCTGCATGTTCAATAACTGCATTAGCACCACCCAACGCAACCTTATCTACCATTGCGGGCATATTTTCCAACCCTTTTATTGCTCCAACGGTCAACCCATGATCCATAGGGACAAAAATCATATTTCCAGTCTTTCTATTCATTATTCTTTCTAATCTAATTGCTTTTCCAAGACTGCTCATTTTTTTTTCATCTTTGATTAATTCGAATCCTTGATATAATTAATGTTGTGCAATTTTTTTTATTCTTTCCATTGCATAGATTTGTTTGTTTGAAAAAATAGAAAATGAAAATTTTAATCTTCCTCGCCTTTATTGCTCGATTGTCTCTTTCTTGCCCTCTCTGGTAATGTATATCCTCTATCATAAAGATATGCGGCAACGACAGGAGGTACCCAAGTTAAATATAGAAAAATCGAATACACGTATATATTATTCATAAAGAGTGAAGCAATGGTATCGAATGTAAATGTTAGAGGAATCATGAGTTGAGCTGTGCTAATATATCTAAAACTAGTTTTTGATATTGGATCATCTACTTTCTTGCTGACTTTCATTCCAATCCAGAAAATTCCAAATGCAGTAGGTAAAATATAGAGAACCAACAAAATCCCATACTCTAACTTTAATAACAATAGCGGATAATCAGCGCTGTCTGGAAAATTGTCCACTTCACTGGTCGGGAAAGCCACCAAAATCAAAATACACGCAATACCTAAAACAATATATGCAACAAAGAGTTCTTTTTTCGGAGTAAAGAAGATTTTGCTAGCAAAAAGAAATGTAAGCATAATTCCAATAAACACAAAAGTATAAATAGACTTCTGAAAGATTTGAGCAACAATCAAACTTGATCCAGCAGATAGATAGACGATAGTGGCAGACCACGTTGTTATAATAAAAGAAAAGATCGATAAGCAAAGGTAAAGTCCTTCTTTCTTTGGATTCTTCTGATATAGATTATACAATTTCAATCCAATAAGGAGCATTAATAGTCCCATTATTCCAGATATAATCCCCGCGGTTAATGCAATTATAGACATAGCCATATTTTTAGACCTCTTAAATTATCAATGGAAAAAAATAATCTAATGTAACGCAAATAATCATCCTTTTTTGCTTATTTAAAGTTTTTTTTTTATACTATTTTTTAGAGTCAAATTCCAATATGATCTTATGAAGAAAATTCATTTTACCGTCTTTTCTCAAGCATACTATGTTGATTCAAATTGGGGATTTGGCTGTCCTTCTGGCGGAATCAAGCGAATGGGAGATATATGTCATTATTATAATATTCCAGTAACATGGGTCACTTCTCCTAAAGCCGTCCGTTGTGAACAAGAGATGTTTCAAGATTTCTGCTCAAATCACGGAGATGAATTAGCCATTATGATTAGGTTTGAACAAAAACATCATTCTAATGAACGAGAAGCAGCAGAATCTTGGGATGTAGAGAAATATCGAGAAATTATCCGAGAACAAAAAGATGCTGTGGAAAGCTATGTGGATGGCATTAAAGTAAAGATAGCAGGACAAGGTATTCGTACACAAAATATGCTCGAAGCGTTGCAAAAAGAAGGGTTTATTGGATTGTTTGGACATTGCTATTGTCAAATTGGGACTGATTCAATTACAGATTTCGGTATGCCGTGGGGATCATTTAGAATTCGGCCTAACGATTTCCACCTGCCTGCACGAGATAATCAAGAGGGATTAATCGCGTTTGAATGGACACAGCGGGACTTGAATCGTTCATTCCATACCGTGTTTCCAGAGTTATGGTCAACTGATCCAAATGATGTTGAGCGGGGAGGTGTCTGCACAGATGAAAATGTGCAATGGTGGAAGAATATGTTTAGACAATATGAGAGAGCACTTGAATTAAATGAAGAAGGTATTTGGTTTCAATTTCATCAAGAGGCCCATGAGATGACATGGGGTGAAATCTGTAAACCATTTAACGAGGAAAGGGTACTATTTACGGCAGATATGATGGATGAATTTTTAGAATGGTTGGTCGAACGCGACATATGTCATTTTATGACAGCTTCAGAAGCTGCAAAACATTATTTAGACGTGTGGCCTAAAGGCACGATTCCGATGTATTTTCCTTCAGCATGGACCGAAGTTCCAGAAGATTTGCCATTTTGGAACCAAATAAAAACAAGAAAGGGATATGCTGCAAGGATATCGAAACATTCCCTACTTCCAAATGATAATTTATATGATTATTTGGAACAAGTAAATGGGTCGGATCGGGTTAAAGCAATGAAATCACCACCTTGGATGGATTCCTTTTTCTATTACGATGACGAATGTCAGCTTATCTTTGATATCGGGCAAATAGCCCCAATTGCAATAATGAATTACTTGAATTACGAATGTGCGGAGGATTTAGTAGACGAGATGAAGAAAGAAGGTGGTGGAGGAGCTGCAGGTTTTTATCTTGAACAAAATATCCCGAAAGCAGAAATGAAACGAAACTCAAATGAAGAAGTATTAAAAATAGAAGTTAACTATAATCTCGATAAAGAACTTCCTTATGGATTGTTTCTCTGGAATGAAGATTTTAAATCAATTTCTAAAACTATTCTAACAAGTTTAGAGAATAACGATCTCAAATCAATTAAAAGATATAAGGTGAGCCCCGATCAAGGTTTATTTCTTCGCTTAAATCTTAAAAAAGGTAAAAATAGTATCTCTATAAAGAAAGGAGAGAATTGAAATGAAACCAAATAAGGGTGAATCTCAAGAGTCCCCAAAAATTACCCATAGGCAAAAAAGCAGAGGTTTGGCTGAAGAGATATGTATCTGGCAAGATTCAGAACAATGTGGTGATTGTGAATTGAAAGACCATGTGTTTTGTAAACCAAAACCGAAATATACAATTTATTTTGCATCTCCTATGATTATTGTAATGGTTGCTGTGATTTGGGGAATCATGGACTCCGTTTTTGATTTTGGTGCAAAGATTGCGGTGCTCGCTATCTGGTTCGGGTATATGTTTGTGTTTTTAAATTTCTGGGAAAGTTATATGCTCTGCAATCATTGTCCATATTACGCAAACGAACAAGAAAAAGTTTTGCACTGCCCGATTGATAGGGGAAAATTAAAAACGGGCAGATATGATCCAGGTCCATTATCCAATTCCGAGAAGGTTGAATTTATAATTGGTGTATTGATCCTAATTTTATTTCCACTACCTTTTCTATTGATCGCAGGGCAGATAATTCAGTTGATTTCTGCTATTATCGGAATTATGTTGTGGTTATTATTTTTACAAACCATGATTTGCACAGATTGTATCAACTTCAGCTGTCCGTTAAACAAAGTTCCAGATGAAATCCGCAATAAATTCATTCAAAAAAATCCTATAATTAAGAAAGCTTGGGAAGAAAAGGGATATCAAATTGACTGACATGGAAATCAATTGAATTGAATTATGAATTATAACGCCATTCTTCTTTAAATTCTCTTTTTTATTAGGATTCAGAATAAGCGACAATAGTTAACAGAAAAAAAAATAAATAAAAAAATAAAAACAAAAATAAATACTAATAGGGCACAGATTTATGGCCCAAAGCATACGCAATCATATTTGCACACACCGTCAAGCTCGGTGTAAATATCAAACTGAAAATTACGATGGTTAGATAATCTACGTTTATTGGAACAAACGGCATAGCACATAATAGAACGAATATGATAAAATCTAATTGATCGACTAACCAAACGGGCTCACCGCGTTTTCGATCCAACCTTCTTTTTAACCATGAACCGATCAAATCACCAGTTGCTGCTCCAAATGAGACTATTGTGACACGAAGGAATAATAGTATGAAATTAACCACCATAGAATCATGCGTTCCACCAATCAAATATAATTG
Source organism: Promethearchaeota archaeon (assembly GCA_014729055.1). GTDB lineage: Archaea > Asgardarchaeota > Lokiarchaeia > Sigyniarchaeales > Promethearchaeaceae > WJKO01. The sequence continues at coordinate 5,308 of WJKO01000424.1, forward strand.
ATAGAGATCAACAGCAGCTTGACCTGAACGGTCAATTAAATCGTATGTATTTTCTCCGTCAAATAAACCAAATATATAGGGGACAAGCTTATCCCAATTAAGGTAAAAGATAGAATGAATAATCAGACTGACACCAATTCCCCAAACCAGAGGACCCAAGATAAATCCCCTCCATGTTTTACCTGGACCAAATAGTCGCCTGCCATCTTTAGCCATTTTTCCTCCATCCATAGGTTTTCCGCCGCCCATCATCAACATTCCTGCATTTGACAAATATGCCGGCATTACCAACACGATAAAAATAATGAGAATACCAACCCAATCATTAATATCAAAAACGAAGGTATAAACTAAGATTTGACCAATAAAAAGGGTTAAAAATCCAATGAAAATTATATACGCAATCTTTTTCCATTGCTTCTCTTGTCCTGTTAGTTCGCGCCTATCTTGTTTAAATTTCCATTTATCTTCATTATCCCCATTTTTCTGCCCTTTTCCACCATCTTTTTGACTTTTTTTTACATCCTCGCTCATGTAAACCACAAAAATCCTATTAGATTTTATTTAACTAATTATTTATTTAATTAGAATTCTATAATATTAATTCTTGCATATCAGAAAAAGGCACATAAGAAGTTAATTTAACGGATTTTGTAGAGTTTTATTTAATGTTGTTGAAGAATATTTAGTAAAGTTCTGGGGATTTCATGGAAGGTTCTTACTGGATAAAATTTACCTTTTCCCGCTTTAGCGACCTTGCGACAAACATCCAAACCATCATATGGACTGTTTTTTTGATGAATACCAACAACGTGAAGTTTAGGAAACTCTCGTGCGATTTTTGCGGGATGATCTCCTCTAAGATAATTACCATCAGTCACAAGAACTGCAAATTTATCACGTCTATTTGCCCGAATAGCCATCAATTCTTCTAGTCCCTTTTTTAATCCGATTTCAATATTAGTAAAACCGACGGCTTCTGCATCCAAAACATCATCAATAATTTTTTGGAGTGGTTGTTTTTCCTTCATGTGTTTAAGGAAAAGTACACGTTCGTTAAAAAGAATAACGGCATAGTTATGTTTTTCCATTACATATGATAACACACTTGTCGTTAAAGCGGCATTAAGTAATGATCGCCCATACATAGAACCAGACGTATCTAAAATAAGGACTACATTCTTTTTAACTTGCTCTCGCTTGATACCTACAATATCTGCATAATGGATAGAATGAAGTGTAACTTTTTGCATGATATTATGCATCGTCGGTATTAAATCAAACTCCGCCAGCCCCGGATAGTAAGGAACTCGCTTCTTTTTCATACCCTTTTGCAAGCCACGTCCGGAGATCTTCAGAGAGGTTTTAAGAATCACTTTTTTTGCAAGATTTTTCATAAGGTTATGTGTCGATTCTGGTGCGATTGTACGTATCATAAAGAACATTTGAACAAGAGCAAAGCCTTGGGTATTCTGCGCTTGTCTCTGTAAGAATTGGCTGCCTTCATTAGTCGCCAATGCGCTTGTTGCAGCATATAGATTTGTTTTTAGCATGGCTTTTACTGCATTCACATTATCCTCAGCCATAGCAAGACGAGTCATATCTTTAACATCTAAGAAGCCCAAGGTCCTTGATAAATGTTCATAATATTCGGGTTTTTGTTTTCCTCTATAAATTTCATTCATTAATACATCTTTATCTGTGACATTTCCCGAGAGTCTTAAGTATTCCTTATTCTTATCGAGTTGTGCGTCATCAATATCGGGAGGTATTTCTGCACCTAACGAAAATCCTCGAGCACAGATCGAACGATTTCTTCAATAACGTTCTTAAAATTTGTATCAGACGCATCACGTAGTTCAATTTTGGTTGATAATGCCATGGATGCTGCTCTTAACCACAAATTTAAATCAGTCTTATATGAATTTGATTTTATTGCGTTCATCAATACGATAGATGCTGCATCTATTGCACCTCTTATTGATGCACCTCTACGTAAATCCTTATGGTCTCTTGAATATTCCACAATTAGCACCGCAATCTTACAGATCTCATTCAAAAATTGTTCATTTAGACCTTCTATTTCTGTAATATTGATTTGCTTTATTTCCAATAATTTTTTAAGTTTCAACAAAGTAATCGCCATTTCTTCATCTTGAGGTTGATACTCAGTTTCAATCCAAACAAATCGATCTTTCAGTGCTTCTCCTAAGTTACTAACACCAACGAAGCTACTGGGATTCATTGTAGTTATGGTAATAAAACCCTCATGAGATTTTATGGGATCTAACTTAGGAATATCGAGAAAACCCTCGTCAAGGGCAGATAATAGCACGTTTTGAGTGCTTTCAGGCAATCTATTCAATTCATTTATGAATAATACACCACCATTCATCATAGCCTTTGCTAACGGACCATATAGAAACGCGTCTTCAATATATCCTTTAGAAATTACAACGGGAGGATCAAAATATCCTACAAGCACGTGGGAAAGAACATCCTCTGAACCATCTACTCGAAAAAAGTCCTTATCCATGTATTCTGCAAACGCACGAGCAAGTGTTGTTTTACTCGTACCAATTTCACCCTCAATGAGTATGTTTTTTCCGCTATAATATGCAATCAACAAATCCTCAATTTGCTCTGAGCGTCCGACTATTTCAAATTTCGCTTGAATATCCTTTACTTGTGCGTTTAAATCATCCATACTTATAAAAATGAACGATAAATAAAAAGAGTTTTTTAAAAATATTCACATTTACTCCAGCTTGAAATTAATCTTGAAATTAACCTTGATAATTAAAAATAATTTAAAATAATAATTAAAATAATTAGTAATCATGATAGAATGGATTAATTTTATAGCCTTTCTTGTGAGTTATTTTCTATTTTTATTTTTATATTTATTCAGCATTCAACCTATGAAGAGAGAGCAAAAACGGGGGGAGAAAGCTTGGGAAGAATGCAAAAAAATACGAATGATTTGTGGGATTTTTGAGATGACTACGTTAATAACGCTTCTCCTCTGGATTCCATTTCCTATTGACTCATTACATTGGAAGATTGCTGATTCATATGTTCCGTTGATAATTATCACAATCATATTAATGATCCCTCTGACGTTAATTATGACAAAAGGCATAAAAGATGCGGGTTCTGAAACACTGATGCCGAGTAAAGAAACTGAAATGTATGGGGGTATCTATGAGTATATAAGACATCCCCAAACATTGGGAGAATTTCCCATGTTTGTAGCTTTCGCATTATTAACGAATACATGGTTTTTAGTTATCTTGAATATCATAGTGATTTTGATTTATACGCCTATCATGGTTTATTTCGAAGAGAAGGATCTCACATTGAGATTCGGAGATAAATATAGAGAATATCAGAAAAGAACTGGTGCTCTATTTCCAAAATTCTGGAACAAATAAAACTGGAACGAGCCGATATAAAATATATCATAAGTATTTTATACTTATAAAGTACATTCTATCGGCATATAATCAAAAAATATATTTTTATTTATACATTAAACATATACAACGAATAATGATTAAATTATATCAATAAATAATTCAATAAATTAAGAAAATGAGGTTTTTTGAGAAAGTTAATGATGTAGACGATAATTTTTATGAAAATTATCGAGTTCTTTGTGGAATAGAAGAAGAATTTTTTATAATCAATAGGAAAGGAAATCTCGTAAATGCTGCTGATAATTTAATGGTAGAAGCCGCAGATATTCTGAAAAATGACCAAGATCTTCTGCAGTCATTAAAGATAAAGATCCGGGGATTAGATGCTGAACCAAATCCTGCTCAGATCGAATATGTTACTCTGCCATTAAAGCCAGAAAATCTGAAAGAGGCAGTTCAAGCAGGAAGAGAATTGCTGATTAAAGCAGCTAAGGCAATTGGTGTGAAGATTCTTGCTCAGAGTCTTCATCCGATAGAGAGCGATCCACATCCAATTGTCGGAACTCATATCAATGTATCGGTTCAGAAACAGAACAACCTAATGCTTCCAGATGAAGTAATGAATGTATATAACTATCTATGGAACTATCTACCAGAGATTATTGCAGTAACCGCTAATTCACCCATTTATCAAGGAAAAATCACTAATATTTCTAGTAATCGCTGTGCAAACAGCAATGTGCTGAAGGATAACGGGTTTGCTAAGATAAAAACCCCCGATTACCAGCCATCACTGGTCACAAGAAGATATTATGGCAGGATGAGGTATCAGTTAAAGATTGGTAGCGGGGAAGATGAGTTCGAAAAGAAAGTAATTGCTAATTCAAGAGGAGAACGGCTCGTTGATATTACACCAAGGGGGCCTTTTACCAATCTCGGAGATGATAAGGATGAATCTCCCACGAGAAACAGGGTCGAAGTAAGAATTGTTGATACGCAACAAGAGCTAGATGATGTGCTAGATATTGCCTACCTTTGCTGCCTTTCTGCATTACACGCTGTTGTTCTTGGTATGTCCGGAAAAATCTTAGAGGATCCTTTTCATTATAAGAACTTAGAAAATGCTATTGCTCATGGTCGAAAAGCTCGTTTATTAAGGGATAATAACGTTAAACAGCCAGTCAAAGAGAGTATTAGCGCTTGGATAGATGACATCTCAATATATCAAAATTATTTAAACGTGCATTTCAAACGCATAGATAAAGAACCATTTGAAAAGTCACGAGAACAAGCTCAGCTTTCCATTGAATATAAAACAAGGAAGATTGAAAAAATTCGGCAACAAGGGAAAATTAATGCAGTAGTAGTGCTGAAGAAAACGCGAATTATCAAAGATAATAATGGCAATAAATATAAAATTCCAAGCGGAAGACAAATCCATGGGCGCTTGTTGGCAGAATATGATCTTTCTTATGAAGAAGAACATGGATTGATTACTTATTTCAACGCTATTAAAGTAACAAATTTTCTAAAAGTACAAGGTCTAAAGATCCGCTTGGAACCAGAGGATAAAATAGTCTCAGTAAGAACACAGAGGCAAAGCCTTTTTGACCGATTGCTCGGAGGATTCCCCTTTTAATGTCTAAGAATAACAAGAATAAAGATAATAGTTGTAAGAACGAAGAGAACATAAATTCAGAGACGAATTCTAATAAAAGTGGAGAAAATCTACCAATCAACGGGGACTATACTAACGAGACATGGGAAAAGAAGGAGGAGGAGAAGGAAAACGGATCCCAAATGCAAGATTCACGTAAAGAAGAAACGGATTATATCTGTTTAGTGAATAATTATCCGTTAGGTTCAGGAATTGACCGAGTTTCGAGGATTGAAAAACTCATCACAGAATCCATAGCAGATGTGACACTAAAAAACGTGCATTATTCCCAATTTCATAAAGAATACATAGAAAATGCCATAGGCATAATTCTAACAGGATCTGTGTTTAATGTCTCCAGTTTTTATTATGATGAAGGATTAAGAGGTCAATTCAAACCGCAATTTGATTTTCTTCTCAATGTAAAAGATATTCCCATACTTGGAATTTGTTTTGGATTACATTTAATTGCCTATTCATATGGTGCCCAAATCTGCAGAATGAGAAACCCTAATTGGGGCGAGAATATTATCAAGATACAGCTTGTTGAATCAGATGATTTGATCGACGATAAAGAGATTCCAGTTAACATATTTCACCGAGATTTCGTGCCAATAAATGATTTAAAGGTGCGGGAGAATTTCGAAATCATTAGCCAAACAACAATAGATAGGTATAAAATAGTTGAATATATGCGGCATAAAAATAAACCAATTTATGCGGTGCAGTTTCATCCAGAAACCCATGAAAAAGATTGCTTTAAAACGACTAAATTTGATAGAGAACTCGCCAATAAAACCAGATTAGTTGGCGAGAAAATAATTGATCATTTCATCTGGCATTGCGTCTATTACAAAAATAAGTTGAAAAATTAAGAAAAATTTGTATCATATTTTTAAATAGAAATTAAGATTTATTTATGCAATGTGATAAGTACTAGTATAAGCCCTAGCGTTCTTGTAAGCTGTGATGATTCGTCGCGGTAGAAGCAATAACTCACTCGGGAAGTTTGTTGTTAATTTTTACATTGCAATAAATGCAATCTAAAAATTCAAACTTCTAAACAATATGAACGCTAATATGGGATTAGCGTCCATTACCGAACTGGGTGCTCCATTTCGGTAACATAAATTCGTTTGTAGGGCTTCCTTTTTTTTCAAGAAAATAAATAATATTTTAAGAAAAATATGGTGATCAAATTGAATAACTCAGAAAATGAAAGAAAATTCCTTTTATTTTCCCCCTATAAATCATCAGTAGAAAATTTAATTAAGAATTCTGATGAGTTCGCTTTTTTAGCAGGTGCTGGTGTGTCTAAACCCCCTCCATCGAATTTACCAACAGCACAAAACATTATCGATTCTCTTCTTGAAATAATGCTACCATCAGAAGAGAGAAAAAAAATAAGAGAACTATATGGTCGGGATTTTCCTAAATTTGAAGAGATTCTGGGAATATTTAAGAAATTTTATGATAAAAAGGAAAAATTGTTTGATTATTTCGAGTATAATAAGATTCCAAACATTATACATTATTTCTTAGCCAAAATGATATTGAAAGGGCAATTTGTAGTAACAACAAATTTTGATTATTGTATAGAATCTGCTTTATTGGATCTTTTACCAGAAAAATTACATCGTGCAATTTTGGTCTTAATCACTAAACGCGATTTTAAGAAATTTAAAAATCCGCAAAAAACTGTCTCACGAGGTCGATATCCTCTCTATAAAGTACATGGTTCTAAAAAGAATATTATCAATGGTTGGAGATCAAGGGATAGTATTATTAGCACAACAGAAGAATTAGGTAAAAATATAGAGCATAGCGGAATGACAAAAATTAAGGAATGCAAACATAAAGTATTGAAAAAAGTTACGCAAAATCGAACACTTATTGTATTAGGTTATTCAGGGAATGATTCATTTGATGTTGGTCCCTTCTTGATGGAACAAAAGTTAATGAAAAAGATTATTTGGATCGAACATGAGGAAATTGATGATTATATAATAGAACGTGTAAATAAGATAGAAGATTTTCATTATTTATCTCAATTAAATCAGATTCAGTATTTTTTGGGTAATCTTACTTTGCATTCAGATATTCCAGTATTTCGTATTCGTTGCAATACGGCAGATTTTGTAAAAAAACATCTATGGTCATTATTCCTACCTGATCAAAAAAACATATTTAACAACAAATATAAGAGAATGCCTTTGGATTTCGATGGATGGCTAAAGAAAGAATTTCACCATACCAAACCCGCGAAAAAGTATCGAAATGCATTAGATTTCTATATCGGCAAAGATAAAGATGAGGAAGTTGACCGATGTATAAAAATAGGTCTTGAGTTAGCGAAAAAAGACAATGATCTATTTTTACAAAGCAGCTTCTTGAATATGCAAGGTAATATCGCAACAAGCAAACGAGAATATGGTAAAGCATTGAGTAAATACCAAGAATCGCTTGAAATTGAGAATCAATTAAATAAAGGTGTTAACAAGAATAAAGCAATACGATTAAAAAATATTGGGGAAGTATATTTCTATAAACTAAAAAATATTAGTTATTATGACTACACTGACTTTGATAAATATTTAGAGGAATGCGATGAATTAAAGCGAAAATCAATAGAAAGTCTGAGTCAAACACTTACACTATTTAAAAAATTAAGGGATGGAATGAATCAAGCCACAATATTGGGAGATTTAGGTGATTTGTATATCGATGAAAATAAGGTAAAATCGTTAGAATTCTATAAAAAATCACTATCAATCTCAAGAGCTGACGGGCTTCTTTATTCTGAACTTAAAGCTCTCATTAAATTGGGAGAATATTATTATGGTGAATTTGATTTTGAAAGTTCTTTAAATTGTTTAAATCAAGCATATGTAATAGCTGAAAATTTAAGAGAGATTTTCGAAATCTTTGAAATCTTATTCTTATCAAGTAAAATCCAAATATATTATAAAAATTATATGGACGCTTTAAATCTAAATTATAAAGCATTAAGAATTATTAAAGTGGCTGAAAATACATTCATGAATAGCAGATGTATAACTGAGATTATACATTTGAATATTGTGCTTAAATATTACGAAAAATCTATGGATTATCTCCATCAGCTAAAAAATATTTATTATAATCAAGATAAAAATGATAAATCTTTATTAAAATATCATTTCAACGTCATTATCTTGAACATAATAAAAAATAGACAGACTAAGGTTGCCACTGACCTTGATCACATAATCAGTATAGCAAATAATGCTAAAGATAATATGGATTTATTAGAGACTCTTAACAAACTTCATAATTATAGCCGTTTATACTGGATCGAGATAGATCAATTCTTAAATTATCTCAATATGTTTAATCTTAGAATTAAAGATAATAAAAACAACAACATTTTAGGAAGCGTTAAAAAAGTGATCGGGATATCTATTGCTTTAGCGTATTTAAGAATTGGATTATTCAAACAATTTCTTGACACATTGCACAACTATGGAGATATTGATTTGGGGAAAAATAGTATTATTGGTCGCGATATAAATACTATGTTAAGAAGAATTAAGATCCTTATTGAAACAAAACACAATATTAACAATCAAGATTTTTTATTTGAAGAAAATGTTGACGAAAAATATATTCATGATAAGGAAACGTTTTTATACAACGGAATTCATATCGGTTCTACTAAAAAAACAAAAGATATGGCATCTAATATTTTAAGAGAGACATCATCTGGATTAAATATAATAAAAATTGACTCTACGAACGCGGGAATTAGAAAATCAGCAGAATTTTTATCAAAAATTGAATTAAAAAACGTTTTAGTTTTTAGTAACGCTAAAGGGGCGAGATGTGGTATAATGAGCTTCTGTTACTTATTAGATTGTATTCAATATTTTCAGTATCACAACGAAATTATAAAAGAAATCGTCGAAGAAAAACGACGGAAAGTCATCTGTGTAATTATTATCAACCCAAAAAGAGATTTACTCCTTTTAAAGGAAGCACAGAAATTTAAGATCCCAGTAATTGCAATTACAAATACCGACGACACATTAAAAGGAATTGATTACTCTATCCCTGGTAATAATTCGGGTTATAGATCGATTAGCACAATAATGTATTTATTATGTCAAGAAATCCTAAAAAAGAAACTCGGTATCACTAAGAATCTCAAACTCCGATTTAGTCCTGATGTTTTCAGCCATTACCTATACAAATATTATACTGATTAAATTTAGATGAATTTCAATTACATCTAAATGTAATTGATTTAATAAATCCGAAATGGATTTAATATACAATCCATTCCGAGATTGAATTGTTTTCGGGTGATATTGTGTTTGCCCCTGTTGGTATATATTCACCTTCCACCTCAAATGTCCAATCACCTTTTAATCCATTAATCGAGGAAATAAAGAAAGAAACTGGGGTCCACCAATATATATCGTATTCAATGATGCAACATGAATTTACTAAATCAAACTCAGTCGTATAATGGTCATCTAAATCCACGTCCTTGAATTCAAGAACTGTTCCGTTATTGAAATCAATAATCAGTGTCAAATTACTCCTTTCTTCTGGCATATTTAGACGATTAGGATCTGATGCCCAAGAATAGTCACTATGATCATTATTTCCATTTGAATTGTTGTTATATAATAAAATTACACCAGTCGCAAGTGATACTGCCGCTAAAACAACCAAACAACTCAATATTTTTTTCGTGGACTTTTTCATTGTCGATCAGACCATAGATAACCGTATTTTTAAAAAAAAAATAAAAATTGCGTATGAAAATTAGTTTTTACTTGTTTATTTTCTTTCGCATAGAAAACACTAATGTTACTAGTCCTATAATGCTAAAGATCGCAAATGCCCAAGGTTCAAAGGCGGGAATTCCTTCGTATAATTCTATTGTCATCCAAAAGTAATTAAATTCCGTTTCTGCTTGAAGTAAAATACCCGTTTCCGTGCTATATTTTAAGACTGTTTTCTGATTTCCTGCAGTGAGTTGTTCAAACGTATAGGTTACGGTTTTTGCCTCCGTATCGTTGGCAATATTTACCGAAGCGGTGCACCAACCCAAATCAGATTGTGCATGTGCTTCCAATGCCCGAGCTTCCATATCTGTTGTTGGTAGCCAAAATCCGTAATAGAAACTACCCCACCCTAAAATCAACACATAAGCCATTTCGTAGTTTGTTATGTTTTCTAACTCAAAATTATTGATCTTAATATCTCCATATAGTTCTTCATCGTAGAATTCTCCCAATGCGACTTGAAAGATTTTTCCTTTAGAAGCGTTTGCATATCCCCGTTTGTAATTTTCATAGGTTCCCATGTCAAAATAATTCCACTCGATAAATAAGCCATCTATATAAGCAGTTTCATTCATATCCCTTATTTTGTATTTCAAGAGTCCCGGATATTCTTGATAATAAGCTGTGGGTATCGTACCATCGGGGGCTGCCGTGACATTACAGATTGCCATGCTCATCAAAATGAATAGAATACTTGAACTTATCACTGTTCTTCTTAATTTTAATTTCATATCAATATCATCTTTTTTATATAGGAAAGTTGTCCTATGATGTAGACTAACTTTCCTACCTTTTTAAATATTTTTTAATATTACAAAAATAGAAGCTAAAG
>WJKO01000425.1 GCA_014729055.1 Promethearchaeota archaeon
AAACAATATAACATCAAAAATATGTGGCTTTATCGACAAAGTCAAAGATTCGGGAAATACAGAATTAATATGTGTCATGAATCCCCCATTTGGTATCCATAAAAGGAAGGCTGATACAAAATTTTTAAAATTTGCAATGAAAATTTCTGATAAGATTTACTCAATTCATTACTCTAATAAAAAAAATCGAGAATATCTGACTAAATTCGCGGATAATAATAATTGGAAGGTAACTAGTATTCATTCTCAATGGCTGACAATTAAAGGGACTTATACGTTTCATAAAAAACCCGTAAAAAAGATTTTAACAGATGTTTTAAAAATCCAAAAAAAAAATTAATTAGAAGGAATATAGTTCTTATAATCTTGGAAATCTGTGGGATAGTTCGCAGACGCTCCCAATTCTTCTTCAATTCTTAGTAAACGGTTATATTTCGCGTTTCTATCAGATCTGCAAGGAGCTCCAGTCTTTATCTGTCCTGTACATAGGCCCGTGGCTAAATCCGCAATAAAATTATCACAAGTTTCTCCAGATCGATGAGATACGACAACGGTAAAACCGTTCTTGAAGCTTAAATTAGCAGCTGCAATAGCTTCCGTTAATGTCCCTATTTGGTTTACTTTTAACAACAATGAATTGCCTGCCCTCATTTTGATTGCTTTCTCCAAACGTTTTACGTTGGTTACTGTAAGATCATCATCTACTATTTGGATATTCCGTGTTTTAATAGTCAGTTCCGCAAACCCATCAAAATCCTTTTCATCAAAAGGATCCTCTAATGAGATTATTGGATAATCCTCGATTATTTCAACATAGTAATCAACTAAGTCCTTTGGTCCAAGTTTTCTTCCATCAATACTATATATTTGTGAATCTTCGTCGTAAAATTCACTAGCGGCTGCATCCATTCCGAGAGAGAAATCCAAACCTGGTGTATAACCCCCTTTCTCAATAGCTTCTATTATTACATCTAAGGCTTCCCGGGTGGTACGTAGATTTGGTGCGAAACCCCCCTCATCCCCGACATTTATTGAAGATGCACCATATTTTTGCTTGATTATTTTTTTCATCTGATGATATGTCTGTGAAATCATCTGTAATGCTTGAGAGAAAGTTTTTGCGCCTATTGGTAATATCATAAACTCTTGGATAGCTAGATCTCCACCTGCATGTTCTCCTCCATTTAACACATTTGACATAGGACATGGTAATAGAAATTTGTGAGTATCTTCTTTATAGGTCATGTGATATAAGTAGTCGTAAAGCGGACGATTACTCAACTTTGCTGCTAATTTCGCAACTGCTAAAGATACACTGAGTATTGCATTAGCTCCTAAATTTGCTTTATTATCCGTTCCGTCTAATGTTATCATTTCGTTATCAATCTTCTTTTGCTCTAATACATTGAATCCCTCTAATTTGGGTGCCAAGATATCGTTTACATTTTGTACTGCCTTTATAACTCCTTTGCCCATGAATGCTTGACCCCCATCTCTTAATTCCAGTGCCTCTTCTTCTCCAGTCGATGCACCTGATGGGACTGCTGCTCGGGCCATTATATTTCCAGAATAGACGTCCGTTTCAACGGTTGGGTTACCTCGTGAATCTAGTATCCACCTACTTTTAATTTTTGAAATTTTCGAATTCATAATTCTCAACCAAAATTAATTATATCTTCATTATATCTTAATTATATTTTAGGCTTAATTATAGATAATTATTGCCTTAACTACCAAATGCAATGTCAACAAAAGATATATCATTAAATAATTAAATTCAAATATAAAGTCAAAAAAGTTTGAATAAAGGGAAAAACCATGACTATTGAACAACCTTGGACAGAAAAATATCGACCGAGACATCTAAAAGATGTTGTTGGACAAAGTAAAATTGTTGAACGCCTAACTCAATTTGTAGAAGATAAGTCAATGCCTCATTTAATTTTTGCCGGTCCAGCCGGTACTGGAAAAACGACGTCCGCACTTGCCCTCACAAGAGATATCTTAGAACGGAATATGAAATATAATCAAACTTTTCTTGAATTAAACGCAAGTGATGCACGAGGAATAGATGTAATCCGAACCATGGTTAAAGATTTTGCAAAAAGTGTGGTTCCTTCAGACGTCCCATTTAAAATACTAATATTGGATGAAGCAGATAATATGACTTCTGCAGCTCAACAAGCTCTGAGGAGGACAATGGAAAACTATACTCATACATGTAGGATGATTCTTATCTGTAATTATTCGAATAAAATAATATTACCTATTCAATCTCGCTGTGCTGTCTTCAGGTTTGCGCCTTTAGACGAAGATGAGATAAAGAATAGAATTAAAATGATTGCAAAAGAAGAGGATGTTGAATTTAAAGAAGACGGGTTAAAAGCGTTGATTTATGTATCTAATGGCGACCTAAGAAGAGCCGTTAACTATCTTCAAGCATGTTCAACCGTTTCTGGCGCAATTACTGAAGAATTAGTTTATAAAATAACGGGTAAAATTCATCCAGATGAAATTCGTCAGATGGTTAATCAAGCGGTTGAAGGAAAACTTATGAAATCAAAAGAAATGCTTGATGCGTTTATTTCAGAATACGGCTTGTCGGCTAGAAATTTAGTTGCTCAGATTCATTCCGAATTATACTATATGGACACAATACCTGAAGTCGATAAGGTGAAAATTATTAGAATTCTTAGTCAAATAGACTACAGACTCAGTCAAGGGGCAACGGAAAAAATACAATTAAATGCGCTATTAGCAAAACTATGCTTGCTAAATACAAATTAAAAAGAATCGCGTATACTTTTTGCTATTTTGGTGCGAATTTGCAACATATATATATGAGTATTTAAATCTCTTTTGATTATTGATAGGGACTTTGAACAGATGTTAAATAATATATTATCAGGATAAATAATGTCCCATAATATGAGTCCTTTTGCGGGAGCAAGACCAACTTTTGAACTTATTTTCTGCCTAATAGGATTTAATAAGTCTTCAATCAATTTTTCGGACCAATCTTTCATGCCAATCTTAAGCAAAACATATACTGTCTTTCTAATCTGGTGCCATAAGAAACTTAATGCTATGAAGTCAAATATGATAAAATCATCTTTTCTGTGAATATCGATAACATCCAACGTTCTCTCAGTCTTCCTATCTGGCTCAACCTTACAGAGGTTTGTAAAATCATGTGTACCTCTTAATTTTTCGGCAGCCAATTTCATTCTACTAATATCCAATTCTTTATTTGCATCATAATAAATATATCGATAATGCCGTTGTAACGCATTAAAACGGGGTAATAGAAGACTTTTTAGAATTTCTAAGCTAATTGCGGGCAATTCTTCGCCCACAGCTACTCCCTTCTTTATTAATTCTTCTCTATTATGAATTAGACAAGATGCCCAAATAATTATATCATCTGGTAAACTCCTATTCACTTCAATTGGGTAAAATTTTCTGCGAAAATTAAAAAAACCAAAAACCATTGCTCTTGAGTGGACCTTCTTATCCGTTCGACCTGCTGCATGGAATACTTTCGATTGCTTATATTGACCTTTGGGGATATAACCTTTTTTCTGTAAAGCTTTGAATAATTCATCTTCTACTGTATTTTGATCTGGCTGATGAGCAGAGCCATGATATTGATCTCCAAAATAAAATACCTTGATGAAATAATACCCACAGATCATATATTTTGATGAATATTTTTGATGAAATATATTTTTGATCTATTTAATTTGAGGGAAATAATTTCAATCGGCGGATGAATTTGATAGATTTTAGAGGT
>WJKO01000426.1 GCA_014729055.1 Promethearchaeota archaeon
GCACATCATACACCTTCTGAACTCTCTGGTGGGGAACAACAACGAGTCGCTATTGCAAGAGCTTTTGCAAATGATCCGTCTATTGTAATATTAGATGAACCTACGGGGGATTTAGACAGTAAAACAGGTATAGAAATATTGAATTTGTTGAGAGATCTAAATAGAAAAGGTGCTACCTTTATTGCAGCAACACACGATGGAGCAGTAGCTGATTATTGTTCCCGAGTCATTCATTTAAGGGATGGCAAGATCGTAAAGGGCTTAAAAGCAGAAGGATTAAAAGAAACTGAAGAACAACGCAAGAAACGACTGGAAGAACAAGAGAAAAACAAGCAGAAGGCTGTTAAAAAGGTAATGCAGATTCTTAATTCTTCAAAGGTAAAAGATGCTTCAAAGATAAGTGTCAAGCAGCTTAGAGTTGAGATTGGGAGTGACCTATTAGCACATTTACCGTTACATTTTAATGATTTACTGCTGGAATTGATTGATGAAGGTAAAATTATCGGTCGTATCGAAAACGATGTATTGTATATAGATTAAGAATCGCTATTCTTTGTAAAAGTTTGAAGCTAATGGCTTTAAAATATAGATAGTGAGAAATATTCGGCAGGATAATAATGAACATAATCAGATATGCGTTTAAAGACATAAAGTCGCAGAAGTTCAGAGCAATTCTCGGTATAGTTGGAGTCAGCATCAGCATTTTTCTTCTTACTACTGTGTCATTTCTTACTGATACAGTTTCTGCGACATATGTTGATTTCCTAACAACAGATGCAGGAAATGTTGATATAGATATTTATACACGCCGAGTAAGTCAAGATCAAGAGCAATTACCTACAAACTTTGATTATATGGAAATGATAAACAATATTAGTAATTCTCCGGCAGGTGATGATTTAGATGCATATATACCAAGATTTATTAATACTTCATATTCATCAAATAGAACGGGCTCCAATTCTGTGTATGGCTTCTATTTTATAGCATTAAACGTATCCTATGAGCGTGATATAGGATTTGGTAACATAAATGCCGATTATGACTTTGAACAAAATGGGATCCCAAGAGGCAGCTGTGCTATATCATCGAGTTTAGCATCAGATTTAGGATTGCAAAAGGGAGATATAATGAATATATCTCGCTCTCGATATTATACTAATTGGACTGGTAAACCTGACTATTGGATGAACCTTACAGTATGCGCTGTTTTTACTCACTCGTTAAAATTTCCGTCACATATGGAGGACGTTGTTCTCGTTGATATAGCAGATCTGGCTCATGATATTGGATTCCCAGGAGAACCCAATGAATATTATGAAGGAAAATGTAACCATATTTATATTACTCTTAAGAATGCTCAAGAACACTATGATATAAGGGATGTAGAGGGTTCAACAGAAAAAATATTAGACATTGCTGCCGATATACAACTTACAATAGGTTATGGCTATTGGATTGAGCTTCCAAAGTTGCAATGGTTAGAATATGCAGAATACATTGGGATGATGACGAGTATTATATTCGTTTTTATTGGTCTAATTGCTATGCTTATCGCGGGAATACTGATAAATGGAATATTGTCAACATCCGTTGAAGAAAGGATAAGAGAATTTGGGATCTTTAGGTGTTTAGGAGCTCATAAGATTTTTAATCTTAAATTGGTAATTACTCAAGCAATTATGATATGTTTATTTGGAACAACATTGGGTGTTGGTTCGTCTGCGCTGTTTATGAGTAAGATAGTGGTTCCAATTTTAAATGATTTGGCTCCAGAACAATATTTAGCAAACGAGATTGTATTTGTAGCTCAACCCACCTCATATATCTTATCTTATATTATTGGTATCGGTGTTTCAATGGCCGTTTCGATTTCTCCCGCCCTTAAAGTCATGAGGATGCCAATTGTCCAAGCGATAAACCCATATCGCCATGAAGAGAATTTATATAAACTTGTACGAGATCAGAAAATAAATTATAAACTAATATTGTTTGGTGGATTATTAGCGGGAAATGGAGGATTTATTTTCTTCATTATTCCACAGCTGGCTCTCTCAATGCAAGTGGGAGCTATTGCCACTTCGTTTCTCGTTATTTTATTAGTTTTCTTAATTGGTTTAACAATGGCAGGTATAGGTTTAATGCCGTTATTATTGAGATTTTGGATTCTGGTAATACGACCATTTGGCAGAAAATTAATGAATATTATTAAAGTCACAATTTTTAGGTATCAGAGAAGGAATTATTCAACAATTTTAATGTTTTGTCTATCTTTCTCATTCGTAATATTTACGAGTAGTATGATTAATATCTTATTGACACAAGTAAGTGCAATGGTAGAATTTGATGCAGGATCACCCTTAGTATTATATCGTACATGGGGTGCTGATTTAGATGCTCCAACCGTGGAGCTCCAAGAAGACTTAATGCAAGTAGAAGGTATTGAACGTACTAGTGCAGTTATTGCAAATCCTTGGCAATTAAGCGAGATATATTCTGAAGATGGTAAAGTCTTCGATTCAGAAATTGGTGACTACATTTATCTCAAATCTGAAGATGCGACTATTTACGGAATTGATGAGAACTATATGGATACCATCTACGATGAATATGTAAGCTTTACAAGTGGCAATCAAGATGATGCATTTGAGGATCTTTTCAACGGAAGCAATAATTGCATTATATCCACTGCTCTCAGTCAAAACCTCGCCTTAGACCTTGGTGACGAGGTTAGGATGACATTTTATCGTGGCGATGAATCTGAGGTAGAAATTTTTAAAATAGTCGGAATTGCGGAAAAGATGTCAGGCTTTTATAGATTTAAGCAGACTGGATCCTTTGGTGATGCTGATGGTGTTCTTATTTCCGATGATAAATATATTGAATATATGGCGATTCCGAATCCTGCTTGGGTTTATAAAATATATATCGATTTGAGAGAGGATTACATGAATGTTGAAGGATCTGAAGAGGTAAGAGATGAGATATATAGTACGTTGAGTAGCGATTGGACATTTTGGGTTGATAATGTTCTATCTGATGTAGAGGAAATGACGAGTACGTTCATAATGGTCGAATTAGGTTTACAATTAGTCCTCTCTTTTACTATTGTAATATGTATGTTTGGTCTATTTGCGTCAAGTTATTCTTCAATTATAGAAAGGAAAAGAGAAATAGGGATATTAAGAGCTTTGGGACTGAAGAGAAAAGGTGTTGGTAAGTTTTTCACCATCGAATCTCTTATAATATTATTGTCGAGCGGTTCAACTGGCGCTATTGTTGGTTATGCAACTGCGGCATTATTAACAGAAAACATGACTTTATTCACGGAAAGTCCAAGACTGTTATCTATTCCGTATCAAGCACTAATTATTTTATTCGGCACTGCTATTATTGTCATGCTGGTAGGAATGCGAGTCCTCTTAAGAAAAATCAAGAAGCAAAATTTAATTGAAATTTTTAGAGAAACAACGTAATGATATTTAATCTTAATTACAATTTACAAGGCTGCGAATATGTTTGAATCAATAAGCGTTATCTGGTGCAATGGAAAAAGAAGAAATTATTTTGCAGTGGGATTTTTATTAATATTGGTAAATATTTACGTATTAAATGGGATAGTCTTAATAGATAATAATGAATTCAATTCAAGCAATTCAAATAAGATTAATTATATGAATGATTATCCTTTAAGTCCAGAACCGTCCGATGTCGCCGGATCCGAAGTTTACTCAGAACAGATTTCAGTGTTCGCTGCTGGACGTTCTTCCGTCGTAAGGCAGTCCTACGTTACAAATGATTCAAATATTTTCAAGAATTTTGATTATAATGATCCTGGGTTTCTTGAATGTTCGTTATTTATTGCAGCATCAAATGGAATTAGTCCATCAATGTATCCATTTCCATACGGAGAATAAAATATTTCGTCTAATCATCTTTTTATAGATGAGTCGTTCTTCGGATTTTTATTCTATAATTCTTCGACAACTTCAAACACTACTTTTGAGCAAAGGGCAGAGCGAGCTTTGAGCATTATTAAGGAGACTTTTTGTATTGAATTAATAATGTTAGATAATCAGAATCGTACTGATTGGTATCCATTTTTAGCATATTATCCTAATTGGGAAATTATGATTGATTTAGTGTATGAGAATACTCCAAAAGACGGATATTGGGGTGCTTTAGACGTAGAACGCATAAAATCAGAATCATATTACAATACCAAACATCTAAGTTCTTTAATACTCATGATTCAATCCATGGAATTACTTAAAACGGGTCTAAACTTAACAGAGCAATACTTTGATTTTGATTTAAGTGACATTAAGTTTAGTTTCATGGAATCTAATGCTTTAAATAACCTTTTTTCGGGAGTATTTTCTATGGTTGGCATGGGAGGAATGGGTGGTTCGAGCGGAATGTCGATATCTGGTTTTGGTTCATTCGATATAAATTCGTTTATTAACGGTGGTTCAAAGGTATTAGCCACTCTCCTACAATATGAGGGGCATTCGGAGGGAATCCAGAAATCTGGCAATCAATATCATTTTGATCTCTATAAAACGTTAAATTATGACGTTGACAGTGAAGGAGGACTACTTCCAAGTGAAAAAGTCTTTGTAGGGCTCATAGGTGCTCTATTAAGTGGTATAGATATTTCAATATATTCTGCAGATATAATTTCCTGGACTCCAAATGATATTCAATTTTCCAGTTTTATTCTTGAAACAATCGAACTAGCAGCGTTTATTATTGGTGAAGAAATCGACATATCCATGATTGAAAACTATTCCATTGCACTTGATTGGGATAAATCAGATGGAAATAATAAGCTAATCAGTACAATTTATGATTATGTAAATCCAGATAATCCCATAAATTTCCTAATGAATTTACTTAGAATGGGTAGAATTCCGAATTTACCTACGGGTATTCTTGACCCACTCGATAGTCTCACGGTGACTTATAGAGTTGGACCATCAGAACCTACTGCATCAATCAAGAAGGATTATATTTGGGAATCTGTTGATACAGGTGAATATTCTCTCAATGTAACATTAACCAATAATGGTAATACAACAGTCTGGGGAAAAGATATTTTAGGCGATTACGTGGATATAACAGAACTTATCGAGATTCCGCTTGCTGCGGAGCTATTGATAGAAACTATCCACCCAGATATGACTGCGGAAGAGTATCTTGGTTTAGATGAGAATCCAAAGTTCCTTTTAATAGATACATTTGATTCTGGTTTCTATGATACACTTATTCCAAATTTTCTTAATTTTAGCAGTTTGTCCTTTATGGATGATGTAGAAAACTTGGTCAACCTTGATATGAATGAGTTAATGTTGATGTTTTCTGACTTTAATATTCTCAATCTGATTAATTTTGATACGCTCAATTTGTATAGTCCACATTTTGTCGACGATATAATAACTTATGGCTTATTTGGAGCCACCGAGGATGATCGCGAGTTCTACGAGAATTTATATGCAAACGAAAATAGTATAATGAATCCTGACAATTGGAAAATAAATCCTGGAGCTAGTCACAGTTATGTGTTAGATGACTTATCGTTATTTCCATTGTATGATTATGATGAAATAAAAACCTTGAATTTTACATATAACCCTCCACTCGAACCTTTCTTACCAATAGGAAATACTGTGGATGGGACAGATGCAAATGCCGCTAAGATATATGATCTTAACTATTGGAATATAACCAGTGAAAACTTAGGAGAAAATGAGTATATTAGCATATACTTTACTTTCAAGAATGATTCAATTATAGATTTTGAAAATAATACCTTGGATCGACTAGATTATCTAATCGACTATCGTTCTAATCTTACCCTAAATCAATCAAATGTTTTTCTTGAGTTCTATAATCATTCGGCAGGAGATACTGGAGAGTTTAATGCAATTGATAGCGTAAGTCTAACGAATGAGTCTATCAGATTTTTAGGACTAAAACATTTAGAAGATTATTTTGACAAAGAGCAAAATTATACTTCTCTATTTAAGATTACTCTAATTACACCAGAGAAGCATCATTTAGCATTAGATAGTGTAAATTTGACAATCTCAGATCGTACCCGTACTCTGGTGTCTGGAAATCCTGCTTACCTTTCTTATACAACACAAGATGGTGGGAGTAACTATATACTTGGTTCTAATGATTATATTTCAACGACAGACAATGGTCCGATTATCCAAGCATTCGGATCTGTGAATAGACCTAATTCATATCCAGGTGAAAGTAATACGTATTATTTAAAAATTAAAAATGTAGGGGATCGAAATGCGACTTCAGTCAATGTATCGGCGCCCATCCCTGGCAAAATAACGGATATAGGAAACTTTGCACAGATTGATAATAGTTCACTCTTCTACAGTATCAGTAATCTTCAACCGAATCAAGAAATAGATTTATGGTGTGATTTTCGTACACCAAATTCTTTGTATTTACCAAATGCAGAAATCACTTACAACCATGAAAAAATTGTTAATGAAAATCATTCAGATTGTGTAATATATTCAAATGAAGTTTCTTTATCTGCACCCGTAGATTATGAATGGAATGGTAAAAAGCCATATTTGGATGAAATACAACTATCATTTGAAACTAATTATTCAGATGCTAACTTGTTTGGTGGTATATCACCTAAAGTTGGAGATCATATTGAACTAAATATATCGGTTAGTTGCTTGAATGCAATTCCAATTAATGACATCACTATTGTATTACCTGAGTTTATTCAAGGTTTTGAATGTCTTGATTCTCGAACTATTGACATTAATAATTTGCAGAAAGGATTTCCGCAAGAGATATCAGTAATATTAAATAAAACCAAGGAAGGTGCTTTTTATTATGATACAATCAATCAGATTTGTGGATCCCAAAAATCTCTTATAAGGTATGAATCAATTGTTCCTTTGTTGTTGGGATATAAGAGATTAAATCTTACAAAAGCTTGGTCCGATCTAGATGGAGTACATGGTTCATTTGTAAAGGTCACCATTAATCTTACAAATATTGGAAACATCATAATGCATAATTTAACCGTCAACGATGTGTTAGGTTTTCCAAAAGATGGTTTTATTTTATGGGATGGGGTTTTAGATGAGGTCATTCCAACTCTTGAACCTCAAGAATCATTTTCTTATGAGTATACATTGAAGTTTAGAAAGCAGGGTACCTATAACATTCCTGCCGCCTATATTAAATATTATTATTTAGAAAAACAGCAAGATAATAGTAACAATCTTGTGGTAAAAGTCCGCAATTACTGGTTGGTCAATGCCCTATGGATTTTAGCACCTAGCACGCTGTTAATAGCATCTACTTCCTTAATATATTGGTGGAAACATAGATATGATCTTGAAGCCGCACAGTTTGAACGCAGAGAGGAATTAATGTTTGGGAGTGATTATCGTTCAACTGCTTGGGATAAATTTATAATTGAAGAACATTTAGATGCACTTTTAGATGGAAGAGAAATAACGAGTATTAGAGAACGAGAGGAGGTCTATTAAATGAGAAGAATCAAAAAGCATGTTATTTGTATTGTATTATCAATTCTTTTCATATATTCTCTAACTCCTATTAGATTTTCTACTCTTCAATTGGATGATGCAGAGAATATAAACAATACAGAAGACTTTAGTATAATCCCAGATGTTCAATTGAATAAAATAAGCACACAAATGAGAATGAATCCTTATGGTTGGTATTCTTTAAATCTAACAGGGAATTCAAATGCTTCAGTTGCAATTCTTGGAACTGGAATTGATGCTAAACATTTGAAATTTGGAGAAAATTCTTATGCAGATCTGGATTATGAACGTAAAATTATTGGTTGGCAGGATCTTACAGAAGATAATGAACCAGAACCAGTGGATCCTAACGGACAAGATACTTTTATAGCTGGTGCAGCTTTTGGGATAAATTCTTCTAATCATCAACTTCCCTTAGATAGTCAAGGACGTGTTTCGTGCACCGTTGGAGGTGAATATTATCATCCAGAAATATTTGAAGAATGGATGACTTCAGATTATTTTGAAATAAATCTAGGATCGTTCAATATTGATACCGTAAATTCCAATATTACGGTAAATGGCACTTTTGAAGAATTAGACGGGACTTCATATATACAAGATCAAAATCAAGCTAGATTGGTTCTAAAATATCAAGGAACAAGCGTTAATCAATCTAAAAATATAATTCCAAGTGAATATCAATCATTCGATTATAATATTACTTCAAATACGGGTATTTACGATGTTATCTTCAAGTATTATCTCGGTTTTTCAAGCCCGGCAAACTTTACCATACATAGCACATTAAATTTTACTATAGAATCAATATCTGGTAATGTTGCCAATCTCACAGGGATAGCGCCTGATACAAAAATTGTAGGATTAAGGACTCTAAATGAGGTCGGACAAGGTTCGATATCTGATTTAATAGATGCGCTTACTTGGATTAACAATAATCATGAGTCCTATCAGATTGTAGCTGCAACAATTAGTTTGGGTGAATATCAAGGGTCGGGTGCACTTAATACAATAATTAATTCTCTAATTGCGAACGGTGTGATGGTTATTATTGCTGCTGGAGACAATGGTGTTGGATCATCGGCACTCAACGAAATCGCAGAAAATACTAAGGCAATAGTGGTAGGCGCAGTAAATCAACTTAATCAACTAACTTATTATAGTTCTGAAGGTGGTTTAATAGATGGTTTAGAATTGAAACCAGATATTGTTGCTCCTGGTGGAAGTAAATTAGAGGGGTTACGATCAATACTCGGTATTGATTCGAATGAGAATGATATAATGGGACATTATTCTGATTCCCTAGCTAATGATACTACGACAATGAGTAGTACATCAATCAGTGCGGGTTTTGTTGCCGCCGCCTATAATATTCTTATTGAATGTTATGGTGGATATGATGAGTTTAGTGCTGTTATTGATAAGGAAGATTTTGCTTTGGATTTAAAATCTTATCTACTAATGACTGCAACGGAAACTAACATGGTGAGAGAAGAAAATCCCAATACAAATATTGTTGAATCCACTAGCACATTTTCGCCTCAATTGAATAAAGGTTCTAAAGATAAACATGAGGGTTATGGAATATTGAATATTGATGCTGCTGTCGAAGCGTTAAACGAATCAATGGATATTGGTATTCTTGAAGAAGAAGAAATCGTCTCATCGATAGGGAATGCAAGTGGGAAACATGCTTTTGCAAGGAAGATCATTTTGGAGCAGAATAAAACTTATTTATTCAATTTAACTCACAATAGCGATGCCGATATTGATCTGTATCTTTTTAAGAATCATTCAAATTCAATTGGTGAACCTATCTTATTGAAGTCTTCAGTAAATTCTGGAAACTTAAATGAGAGTTTTATGTTTGGAACTACTAATTCTACAGATGAATATATCTTAGTAGTAAAAGCCGTTGACGGAAACGAAGCAAATTCAAGATTATTGGTTAGCGAACTCCAAAATATTTGGAAACCGCAACTTTCAGATATTTATGTGAATGGAACCCAAGGATATAACGATACTTTAGATATCTTTGAATTTAAGGTCAATTATACTGATCAAGATAACATCCCACCTCTTGCCATTTACGCAAAGTTAGATGACCCAAGACTAACTGAAAACTTAACGCTCGTTAAAGAAAATGACGAAGATGTAGATTATACTGACGGATGTATATATGTGGGACAACATAAATTTTACGAACCAGGACTATATGAATATCATTTTGGTGTATTTGATGGCAACAATTTTACCAGATTACCGAGTAACACAAATAATACAATTTCCGTTAATTCTATTGAGAATGAGGAATTTGCGAGTTATCATACGAATTTTACGATAGTCGATAACTGGGATCTGGACGTTGGTTGGGATAATTACACACAAAATTCAACTACTGACGATCGAGGTCCTGATTATGACTCTAAATGGTCAATGTTATATTTCGGTAAAGATACATCAGTCGAGTCTGGAGCTTATAATTACAGCAGCCTTTCTGAAGCGGGAGTATATACGGCATTATCACCCCAAATATGGGTCGGAGATAATACAGATCCATCTCTTCATTTGGGATTTCGTGTAAGTATCAATATCGGGGATCTTTTTTACATTGATCTTAATACCAATAGGAGCGATAATTGGGTAAATTTGGAGACATTTACCGATTATGAGGCGGATTGGACATATAGAAGATATGATTTAGCCCAATATACTGGCAATTATATACAAGTCCGCTTCCGTGCAGTTATAAATGATTCTCCTGATCCTCAAAAAAGTAAAGGATTTATGATAAGTGATTTTAGACTTATTAATGAGCCAGAACCGAATATTTACGTACCTAAACTTATGAATATATCAGTATCTCCAGAATTAGGATCAAAATATGGCACGTACGAATATTCCGTTTATTTTGGGGATGATGATGAATTTCCGGCCCAAACTGCTTATTTAGAATTAGATGGTCAAAACCGAACGATGTACAATCTCTATGGAGACTGGAATGCTTCTTATATGTCGATAGATGGCGAAAATATTACTTCTGGTGGTATCTTATATAGTTATAACGTGTGTCTTGCTGAAATATCAAATGCAAGTTTTAGGATTCATATTAAAAGTGGTGGGATTTGGTATTCATCAGAAAATATGACTGGACCCACCCTGAATGAGTCGATTACTGGAGTATATCCATTTATTGATAATGGAAACTTTATGAGTGTATACGGATCCCCTAGTCCGAGTATTCAAACAATCTGGTTCGATTCGGGTAATTCATTCCATTTCATTGAACAAGATGAAACATGGTATAGCGGTGCGTATTATTATCAAGGTTACGGTCTTAATTGGAATGTGAATCTGGTTACACCTGTCATACGGGTCCCATCAGTAGAAGAAGTTGAATATAGTATTGTGCTTACTTTTGATCATAAATTGCTATTTGATCCCACTCTTGATTTTCTCCACAATGAAGCAGCAACCATCTATATATCAGAGGATTATGGTGAGAATTGGGATATACTCTATCAAGTGGTTAGTCTTAATGATATTCCAGACTTTGAACATAAAAAAATTAATCTAAACGATTATCGCAACCATAATGTCATCATTCGATTCAATTTCAATTCTGATGAATATGTACTCGGATCTAGTTATGAATCTGGCTGGTATATTAAGGATATAGAAGTTAATTATGACACGACCGAAGATAGAACTCCACCTATTATTTTATTTGATGAATTAACAGAACAAATGACTATTTCAAGAGATTATGTGCTAAATCTAACATTAACAGATTCTGGGTCTGGAATTGATGATACTCGCGTTTCTGTTTATATAGGTCTCGAAAAATTAGAAGATGTTACAAGCGTTAATGGAAAAGTCTCAGTTACGATCGATACCAGAGATTTTTCTAATGGAGAACATACGATTTCAGTATTCGCGTATGATAATGATGGAAACAGTGCAAAGGCTACAGTAACATTTGTAATAGATAACCCTATTAGACATTCAAAATGGTTTATTTGGTTAATTATTGGATTAGCTGTTGGTATTATAAGTCTAATCGCAATATATTTTATTATTAAGAAACAACAAGAGAAAAGAGAGATCTCTGAAAGATTATATGAAATGCATAAGTTTGATGAATTAGATATTCATAAAGCAGAAGAACAGAAATTAACTCGAACACAACGAAAGGCCTATGAAGAAAGTAGGCGGCAATTATATGAATTAAGAATGAGACAGAGGGCAGAAAGGGCAACTGAGGAAAGTGAGAATGCAAAACCGTATTCGTTACACTGTAAAAATTGCAATAAATGGTTTAAAAGTTGGGATTATGAATGGATTTGTCCTAATTGTGGCAATGATAGTTTATACATAGCACTTCAATGCCCATTATGTAATAAATGGTATTATAAAGATAGAGAGGGCACCTATTATTGTAATAAACGTAAATGTAAAATAAGACTATTAAAATAATAAAAATGAGAGATATATTGAATGAGATTGATTGAGTTCGCGTGGCGAGACTTTAAGAAAAATAAAATTAATTCCATATTTGGTATAGCGGGAATTACGATATCTATATTTCTATTAAGTAGTGTTGGCATCCTAATAGATTCTCTTAGCTTTAGTTATCTAGATATGGCAACTAGCCAAGCGGGTAGTGCAGATATCATGTTCTCCCGGAATATTAACTTAGAATCTGGTCTGGATATTTACATGGATCAGAACTATCTTGAGAATACTCTGGACGTCGAAGAAATAGACTATTTTTATCCAAGAATCACTATGACTGCGAGTTTTGAGTCCAAATATACTTCGGAAGCGGCAATGTTACTGTTTTATGGTATTAATACAACGCTGGAGCAGTCTTCGGGTCGTTTAGGTGATCTTTTTATCTGTAACCCAATGACACTTGCAGAAACGAAATCGGTATATGAAGGACCAATTCCAGAAGATCAATGTATAATAACTAAAAACACTGCTAAATTGTTGAACGTAACAGTAGGAGACTGGATTGAAATGACATATACGGATAATGTGAAGAATGTTACTGTCGATGCAGTGGTCGTCCAGAATTTAAGGTTTTCTGCCGTTGAAACAACATTAGTACTAACAGAATTGCCAGTCGCTCAAGAGTTTTTGAATGAACCAGGCAAAGTCAATTATGTAATGGCAACATTAAAGAATAGAGAAAAGATCTATGATGCCAGAGATATTGATGGAACATTAGAAAGAGTCCGTGAGGTTGGGACTAAAATCCAACAGCAAATAGGTTTTGATTATTTAATTGTCTTGCCAAAAATGGAGCAATTAGAAGTCTCTCAGTTTATGACAATGGCAATGGAGGTCATGATGTTGTTTGTTTCCATTTTATGCATTTTAATTTCTGGAATTCTTATTAACTCGATTTTAAGTACTTCAATTGAAGAAAGAATCCGTGAATTCGGCGTGTTAAGAGTATTGGGCGGTCATAAAAACCAGAATATGCTTATGGTTCTCTTTCAAGGGTTATTTATGGGAATATTAGGAAGCACAGTTGGTATATTATTGTCAATATTTGCTGTACCGCCGTTGCTTACATTAATATTTAATTATTTTGAACTTTGGGCACAACCTATACCATTCGTAATCTTACCAACAACAATTATCCAATCCGTGGCTATTGGTATTGTTTCAACAACTATCATAAGCCTATTTCCTGCCTTAAAAGCTGGTAAAGTAAAGATTTCACAAGCCATAGATCCATTTAGACAAAGTCAAGAAGGAGGCTATGTATTGAAGAAAGAAGGATCTGCAAATACTAGAACGATCCTTATAGGTGCCGCAATATCATCGATTGGATTAATACTATTTGTACTTTTCCCAAGAATAATGGCAACACAAGATATGCAATTAACTACAACCCTTTTTATCTTGCTGCAATTAGCTTTACTCATCGGATTTGTCTTAGCATTTGTGGGAATTGTGCCGGCAGTCGAATGGCTACTGCTACAAGTATTTAAGCCATTTATTACGAAATATAGTGCAATAGTCCACTTAAGTCTCAAACGAAATAGACGTAGAAATATAGGAAACATAGTGATGTTTAGTTTAACATTTTCATTCATATTTTATGTTAGTAGTTTTTTAACCATGCGGAGTGAAATGATAGAATCAACCATGGAGTTTCAATATGGCGCAGATTTAGTTATTATAAATCAAGCGAATCCTGGAGATGAAGATTGCATCGATCGTGAATTTCTGCAAGAATTGAATACATTAGAAGGGATTAAGGAAAGTGCCCCCATCTTACATAATACGATTGACGCCACAGAAATCTTGTCAATAGCTTCTGGTCTTACTGAAACTTCCATGGATTTCTCACAAATAGGATCAATGTTTATGGACATATTTTCCAGTAATAAATATAGGACTTGGATAGGAGATGTCGCAGCATTTCACCAAGTAGAATGTGGTTTAATTGGCGTCAATAGATCTTATGTTGATCTATCTAATGAAGATTACATGATGTGGGATCGAGCAAGCGGTAGCAATGCACAGGATAGTTTTAATGCATTATTTGATGAATCTCGAAATGATACAATCATTATTGCAAAATCCATAGCAGATTATTGTGGTGTTACAGAATTGGGACAGAAAGTTAGAATGGTATTTGCTGATAAATCCCAAAGCGGATGGAATGGAAATGCTACTACAATGACCGTAGTGGGAATTACTGGGGGAATGCCTGCCTTTTGGAATTTCCGAAGCGCCGCTTATTCTGTTTGGATGGGATCTGGAGTAATGATGAGTATAGATAATTATATTGGTTGGATGAATGAAGATATAACTCAAGAGGGTGGGGATCCAATAGACCAACCTTATGATAAAATTCTATTTAATCTTGAAGATCATTCTGAAGAAGCAATCGAAGATGCAAAATCTTTAATTAGTGAATACTTCTCCGAAGATTATTCATTTATAGTAGATGATAATGTTTCCAAGATGGAACTAATGTCTCAAGGCGATGATACTATTCAGATTATTATGGAAATCGTTTTAATGTTAACGGTCGTAATCTCATTATTCGGATTATTATCTACAATGTATAGTACGCTCCTTGAACGTATGTACGAAATTGGATTATTAAGATCAATGGGTTTGAGAGTAAGTAATGTTCGAAGTATTTTTATCGTTGAAAACCTAATAATGATGCTCAGTGCGGGGCTTGTTGGCATGTTTATCGGATCATTTATTAGTTACCAAATGATCTCAAACGTCGCAAAGTTTACTGAAATGCCTGCGCCGTATTCCATTGATCTAATGACCTTAGGCAGAACGTTCGGCATAAGTGTAGTGTTTTGTATCGTTGGAATCATACTCATAACTCGACGTATGAAGAAATGGAGTATAATGGATATCTTTAGACAAACATTTTAAAATCTAAATGCTCAAAAAATCATTCAATTTTTCTTTTTATTGCGAAATTTTTTTAGAAATGTAATATTTATGAATTCTGTTTAGAAATATAAAGGATTTTTTATCTCAATGCTTGAAGATGATTCATTTAATTCGGAAAATAAGTACGATAAAATATTAATTATTGCAGATCCACACGGATTAATTAATGAACTTAAGGAATTTATCGGCAATATGCAAGAATTATATGGAAATACAATTGCGTATTGCATTCAATTAGGAGATTTTTGGAAAGGACGAAACGTAGTTTTTGGGAAAAAGACCTTTAATTTCTGGAAAGATCTCACTGCGTTTTATGATTTACCGTTTCCGATTTACTGCATAAAAGGTAATGAAGATATTAATATTCCTGATGAATGGTGGAAGAGCGGTATGATATCACTTCTTCCTAATTTACAAGATTTTATGTTGGAAGATTTTCGTGTGATACCAATTGATTACTTTGAAGAGGATCCAAAATTTTACAAGAAGATGGGCATAAAGAAGTTTGTTCGACTTAGTCCTCCACCGAAATTTATGCAAGATCAGTATTATCCTTTTTATGATTTTGAACCCAGAGATGATGTGGAACCTCATCCTGTTTTAACAAGTGAGGAACCAATTGATTTTGTGTTATCTCATGTACCTGCCTATGGTCTTCTTGATAAAACCAGAGATGCTAAGACCCATAAAGAAATAAGATTTACAGGTAATAAGTTTATTCGATTGGTTATAGATAGAAGAAGACCTAAAATAGTGTTTTTTGGGCATAATCACTTTGCAAACTATCAGATCTTCGGTGATATGTTGGTCATTAGCTGTGATAAATTCGTGCGAAAAATACCTGCATGGGCTGATGAAAGTTATTTGAGTAAAAAGAGCAGGAAGCGTCGTCATTTTAAGAAAAAATTAAAAGATAAATCTAAAAAGAAAGATAAAGATGAGAAAAATCTATTTAGTTATTGTCTAATTCAAAAAACGGAGCAAGGGCAAATTTTGGAAATGTATCGATGTGATAAGTTAATATTCCGATACGACATCAATGATAAGAACATTCTCTTATCCCGAGTTTGAAAAATTAAAAAACTAGATTTTTCTCAAACTGCTTAAATCTCTTACATGACTTCCTTCTTTGTTTTCCTTCAAATTATAATGCTTGGCTATAATCTTATATATTGAAAACATCATTAGTATGGAATAGATGAGAGCCAATAATATCCCACCATATAAGAATAGGATAGAGAGCAATATTCCTATCAAGAATTTTATAATAATAAAAAATCCAGATAATTTGATAGAATCTTGCTGAAAATATTTTCTCAGATAAGATAAAGCGTAAAGAAGCGAAGAAATAAGAATCCAAACCATCTTGTCTCCTAACATATCAAGGCTGAATGTTTTATAGACTTGGTTCAATTCTGTATAAAATAAGAAGCCAAGAAATATGTGTCTAAATACGAATTCTTCTATAAAAAGTCTGATCGTAAATTCTATCATATAATAGGGCTTTTTTGCTTTAGAAAAGAAATCTCCTTTTGTATCTAAACCGATTAAAGGATGATCTTTAATTAAATTAATCTCATCTTCATAAAGATAATCAAAACCAAAGAAAATAAAATACCCACAAAAAATTACAAGGATCGGAATTGCAATTAAAAAGAAAATGGCGAAAAGAAAAAATTCGCTTCCAGAGATGGAAAGTGGAAATAGAATAATAGATCCGATATTAATCGGGAAGATAATGACCAATACTAAACAAATTGATGAAATTAAAAGCAAGATTTTATATTCTTTAAAAAAATCCTTTTTTTGATAATCCATAAGAA
>WJKO01000874.1 GCA_014729055.1 Promethearchaeota archaeon
CGGGATGCCGCAGTATTCGATGCAATCCCGGAGCAACATGTAGATGAATTTGGAGCAATCATACTCACCCCACACATAGGGTCGAGCTTCTGCAACGTGTATCTCAGCCCGCCATTTTAGGCACTCGCAGCACTCGCTATACTCGGGCTCCGGGCTCCGTAATTCAACGGACTGCCCAAGCGATACCGAACACGACAGAAGCCATAACAATAGCAGAGCTACGAGGATCAGCAGATGCTGTTTTGCTCCAATCTCCGGGTGACGCAGCATCGAATAGCACTCCTATGATGATTAGGGCAGGCCCCACGATAGCGATCCGAGTCAAATACATAAGTATATCCGTATCGACCCGCACTATCCCGGTCCCACCAAGCAGAAAAAACAACACGATGCCGAGAGCATACACGAGAATCAGCAGAGCTAAGATGAACCATGTGATATCATACCTCATTTCAACAACCCCTCCATAATAATGTACACCAGGAGTAGCGAAATCCAAACGCCCCAGAAGCCGAGTAATTCTTTGCCGGTCATTATTTTCCCCACAGCCAAACGCCTATGTACCCGGCGAGCCCTGTGAAAAAAGCCACAAGGAGCCCCCATAATCCGGTCCTGACAGAAGCTATAGTGCGCTCGTGTTCCGCCAACTTTCTCTCAGCCTCACTCAATCGTGTAGACATCGCCCCATGACGCTCGTCGCATCGAGGGGCCCAGTTCTCCACGGCAGCCATGAGTCTCCCGATTTCCACGCTCTGGTGTTTATTTTCCTGCATGATAGCCGCCATCTTTGCCTCTATGGTCTGTGTCATACCATCCATGCATGCCTTGAAATATTTTTCCTGATCGGTCCTTTCGGTCATCAAGCCTCCGGCGGCAATAATGCCACGTATGCAGCGGGATATGGGTACCGTGTTTTCACAGAATTCCATTTAGCTACTATTTCCTGTTGTGTCATCTCTCCGGCCAAGTACTTCATTAAGTACCAGGTTCCCTTTTCATTCACTACTTCTCGTCTGCGTTTCCGAATTTCCAAAAGTTGGACTATCCTATAGTTATCTCTCTGCTGCAAAGTAAGCAGTGCGGCAAGATCCTGAGCTGGCCCATACTGATTCAAATCAGTCTGTAGATACTCTTCCCTATTCCGAATGTGAGCTTGTTCGGCCGCCACAGCGACCGGGTCTTCCGATAACACTTCCAACGTAATAGGGTGCACTTCTGCTGTGATCCCGCAGGCCTCAAGCTCTCTAAGTAGTATCTCCCTGCTCATTGCCTTCCCTCACATCATCGTGGTGAAGGTCGTATACGTTTTTTGATATCCGTAGAATGTTATTTGATTGCCGTCAGGTGCCCGTTCTAGTGTATTATAATACTGCTTGCCCGGTGTGATGCCGCTAGTGGTATGGACATACTGTCGTGATATGCTATACTCCCAACCGTTATATTGCTCAAAAGTACAACCCGCGTCCGAAGACAGAACAGTTGAACTATTGAACCCCGGAACCGTCCAAGCCGCTGCATTATAGGGACTTGACGCATACGAGCCTATTCCGCCCTGCCCTATGTATAAAATGATTGACCGATCTTCCATGAGGATAAAAACCGCTTGATAATGGTTCGTGCCGCCGTTTAAGACTCTCCATGCATTCGTCGAGTATGACCAAGACGTGGCGGCTGCTACACCGCCCCACACTGTTTTGGGCTGTTGATGATAGTGATTCCAGATGTAACGGCCAAGTCGGCCATCATTAAATTTGACTGTGCCGCCATCATCCCATGTCATAATTACGCCAATGTACCGGCGTTTCTTCCCATCAGAGTCATTCGCCTGAACAAGCACCCCGTCGAAATCATAAAGCGCCGTTAAATTACGATTGGTGGTGCTTGTCCACTTTTTGTATTGCCAGCTCCAACTCGTAGCAGAATCATACTGGATATAGACATCATACATAGAGTCCACAGCCAGAGCGTTGGAATCCAAATCTGTGTCAGTATTCGCTATCGTCGGGATAGAAGACGCCAGCACCACAACCCATTCCGAGCCGTTCCATAAGCCAATCTCGTTGCTCGACACAGATTCCCAATCAATAGCAAGCTTTGATGCTTGTATCTTCATACGCCCACCGGAACAGTTACGAGCGAGGTGCTCGATAACTTCCAGCCGGGTATCAACCCCCTGGAAGTGTGCCGTGAGCTGATCATCAGCGCTTGCCTCACTCGGCGTAGTGCTGTCCCGTGTGTAATTGGTCGGCGTCCATGTAATTTCGATCTTATCCCCGTCGATCACATCAGAGCCGCCATCTATATGTGAGGCATCGTGATCCGTAGAGGCTTTGCCGCTGATAGCAGTGTCTACATTCCCGAATTCAGTGTCTATGGCAGATAAATACGCGTCCAGTGTGGAAGACCCCGGCGAATATTCCGTCACCGAAACATCGACCAACAGCCCGCCAATATCGTCCGTGTCGTCTACTTTACCGGCCAGAGCCGTATCGATATCTCCTATCTCGGTATCTATGGCCCCGATATAACCATCGATATCAGTGGGTGTCCCCGTAAGATTGGATACTGTCGTGTCGAGCCCCAAATATCCGGCATCAGACGTAGTCGTGGATTGGAATGTCTCAAGATTATCAATATCGGTCTCAGTCGTGCTCATGGAAGACTGAAGCGTGATGATGTTCCCCTCGGCGGTGGCTATGTCACTCTCTGCTGTGGTGAGACGGGAGTCGAGCCCTGATGTTGTGGTTGCCACGCTGTCAAACTCATCACTTATGCCCTGCAAGTGGCTCCCTATGTCTGTGTCGGGAGTCGGTGTGTATGTCGTGCCGGTAGGGATCACGCCGACATCACCTTCTACGGCATCAATATTAGTATCTATCGATCCAAGCTTTGTGTCTACACCACGCAGGTGACCAATAAGAGTTGAGGACTCTTTAGTGTAATTATCCGGGGTCTCAAGAAGCCCGAGAGCCCCCCAATTTGGAGCGTCATTCAACATTGAATTTGACCTGCTGATGATATAGCCGCCACTTCAGATGTGTTAGTTATGATTACATGACACCCGGAAGCAGAAGCTTTCTGAATTGGTCCCGCAAAATGGACTCCTTCTGTGGGCCGACAAGAGAGACTCCCCGACGCGATGAAATTAACGGTGGGGAGCCTGAGCTGCGGTGCACTATTATGGGGTTCGCTAGTAGTATCTATCGCTAGTGACACAAAAGCCTTAACCGCTGTATTGAGCGAAACCCCGGCAACCGAGAACCAAACAGAGTTTGTGCCATCACTGATAAATCGAGCACGGAATGGCACCCCCACGCCAAACCCCAAGGGCTCCCATGATTGACTAATGCCACCGGCATTTACTCCATCATCTAAAGTGGACGTAGGAAATGGGTTTTGTCTGGCCAATGGTTTAACAACTTTGTTGTGTCTGTTTTGGATTGTCCTACAGTCCATCACGTCAACCGGGGCCTGATCTCCGGTGCCCAACACGTCGGCCGGATAAATCCATCCTAGGTGCCTACGAGAGCTGTCCCCGCTCTTGGTTTCTACGCCATCGTCCACCACCCAACCCGTGGTCGAAGCTTCAATCACAAAAGTGGCTTGTTTGTAGCCATAGACATAATAGAGTGTATTAGCCGTTAGGGACGAACAGTCCAAGAATACCCCGGACACAGGGATCTCATCTACATTTCCGCCCTTCAGATACGTGCCCGGTCCGGAATACCGCCCATAGATAAGGTACGGCACGTGGTCAGAGGTAGAGTTTAAAACAACGTTTAGGGCTCCCGGCTCACTGTCCTCAGTATATTGAGTCCATGCACTCGCTCCGAGATCTTTCATAGTCACAAGGGTGTCAGGCAAGCTCGCCCCCCGCCCATGCACTTTTGACACTGTATCGGCAGTAGTAAAAGTCTCTGCCGTATATGCCACGCTTATGTAGAAATTATCCGCATCTCCCCCGGATTGATCGGCCAGCAAATAACCGCCATCGTAATTAGTGGTACCACTTATTAAGATCTCATCACCGGCGCTCAACCCATGGCCGGTGCTGGGGATCTTAGTGCGTTCGGCGTCTGCTGCTGTAATCCCATTAAGACTCTGAACAGGATACGCGATTTCAGTGCCTTGATCGAACGTTTCAGCTACATAATCGCCGGTGGTAGGAATGTCTGCTGCTGTAATATCGAAGTCATCCGCGCCACTAGTCTGTGTCGGTAGTGTGTACACAGCATCATATGCTACCGTGCCGGAAATCTTCACAACATCCCCCGCAGAGAATCCATGCCCGGTGCACGGTA
>WJKO01000427.1 GCA_014729055.1 Promethearchaeota archaeon
AGATAAACGAAAGTAAAGATATTGAGAAAGGATTGTCTTCCGTTCCTACTTTAGATATTTACAAGGGTATCGGAGAATTTACTGGTAAATATACAATGAAAGTGAAATTAAATGACACCAGAGAGTATTCGGATGAATTTAAAGGAAAACGAATTGTATTAGCGTCTGGAGCTCGCTCAATTGTACCGCCGATACCCGGTCTAAAAGATGTAGGATTTATTACCAGTAAATCATTCTTTGGTGAAAAATATCCAGATAAACCGTGGGATAGTCTTATTATTATCGGGGGCAGTATAATTGCGGCGGAATTTGCACATATCTTCTCGGCATTTGGCTCAAAGGTTTCAGTTGTTGAAATGTTACCCCGGTTGGTATCTACTGAAGAGCCGGAAGTTAGCGAAATTCTTGAAAATGTATTTCGCAAGACTATGAATGTATTTGTAAATTATAAAGCAATAGAATTTGAATCTGTTAATGGACAAAAAGCGGTTATAATTGAACATACCAAGACTGGAGAGCAAAAGAAAGTAGTCGCTGATGAGATTTTTCTGGCTGTTGGACGTGGATCTAATGCCGATTGGTTGAAAGTTAGAAAAGCAGGAATTGAAGTGGACGAAAAGGGATGGATTAAAACCAACAGATATCTCGAAACTAATATGGAAAATATCTGGGCGATAGGTGATGCAAACGGCGCCTATCAATTTAGACACAAAGCAAACCATGATGTTGAAGTATTGACTCGAAATATCATGGGATTTTCCAAAAATAAAAAACCCGTTGACTATTCTGCTGTGCCATGGGCAATTTTTACTCACCCCCAAATTGGACATGTGGGTTTGACTCAAAAACAAGCCATTGAACAAGGACACAAGATTTATGTTGCCATAAACCGGTATTCAAATGTCGCAAAAGGATTTGCCATGGGTTATAAAGAAAATGACATCGATAACGGGCTGGTGAAATTAATTATAGATGAATCATATCAAATTTTGGGAGCGCATATAATCGGTCCAAATGCAGCGTTATTAGTTCAACCATTCGTATATCTGATGAATTCAGGTTATAGCTGTGAACCCTCCGAAGTGCCGATCACACAAGCGCCGAAGTATATGAAAGCTTGTCCCGATGCGGGATCATTTATGCCGATCTATAATTCTATGGTAATTCATCCTTCATTAAACGAAGTGACGGGCTGGGCTTTCTCAAACATGGAACCAGTAAACATCGAGGAACATCATCATCATTAAAAAACTTATTTCTGTCTATTTTTTCTATTTTCTTCGAGAATTTGTAGAGTGCGCTCTTTAGTTTCGTCAAACCAATGTTTATAGGCACTTGCAACGGAGAAAGACCAACCTGATCTGATATTTGGCGCAATAACTTCGACTTTAGTCTTTCTGCGGAGTTTAATGTTTTCTACTTTATCGACCGATTTTTTATGTGCTGTGGGAACTGCTACAAATATTTTCTCGGCACCCCGATTAGATACGCTTCTGATAGCCGCCATCATGGTGATACCAGATGCTAAACCATCATCTATTAATATAACAGTTTTCTGTGAGAGATCACTTGGGAGTAGGAAATTTTTAAAAAAATTCTCTCTTTCTTTGATTTCTTTCAATGTCTTCTTCTTCTGAACCGCTTTTTGTTTTGCGCTGAGGTTAGCGCGTGCCATTGCGGCTGAATTATAGACTTCCACACCATCTGACGTAACAGCGCCATAACCTGCTTCGGTCGTCCATGGGTATTGTATTTTACGTGCAATAATTACGTATAGGACCAAATCGTATCGTGTTGCAACGGGAATTCCAATTGGAATTCCGCCATTCGGAATTGCTGCAATATGTAAGTTATCAAGATTATTGATAATAGGCTTTAACTTTTCGGCAAGAATGGTTCCGGCATCTTCTCGATCCCTATAAATCCACATCAGTATTATTAATGAAAAAAGAAAATTTAAAATTCACGCTTAGTGTTTTAGTCTTTGAAGAAAATTTTTGCTCGAAATATAGAGAATAAGTAATTGACAAAGATCATTATAATTAAAGCAGAAAATAAAATCAAACGTGTTGGATAAATAATCTCGGTATCCCCAATGACTAAGGTAGTACCTAATGAAAGGAGAACAGCGAGGAAAAAAATAAAAATCAACGGACCAAAAGATGCTAGCCGTTTTCTGCTGAATTCTTTAAATCTAATTTTCTCGAATATTATTATCCCCGTTCCTAAACCATTAAGAATCGATGAGAATATTGAAAATTTTAAAGGCGAAAACAGCTCGGTAACTGATAGGTTTAGGAAAATTATCCCGAAGATTATAAAGAAACTTAATGCAGGTTTTATATTTCTCACAGTCTTTATAGCCACAAAACTCGCTCCCGCAACTATGAAATAGGTAAATAGCATCCAACCAATTATCTGAGAGTCGATAGAGAGCTGAAAAATTGGACTAAAGGTGTCTATCAAGAAAATCATTAGTAATATATATTGAGCCGCGTCTTGCGAAACAATTTGTAGGTTATGACGTGTGTTATGTTTTATCCACAAATAGTTAGTTTTAGCCCGAGATCGAGTTTCCAAATAATGATTATTTTTCCCATTATCGACTTTATTAAAGAATAGAAACAAGATATTTGGCAGGATAATATAGAGAATCGAGTTAATGAAAAATATTATATGTATTGATTGAATCCCGACCAGATATATTATTCCAATTACTATTAATGAGAATAAAATACCTATATTTCGTTTTTCTGAGATGTGTATTTTGTTATAACATATAATAGACTCAGCAATCCCCGTATAAATCATTATATTCATTGTCAGAAATGAGAAAAGGGAGTCTCCGTCAAATCCATCTAAGAATAAAGTGAACAATATGAAATTAAGAATGCCGTTGATAAATGAAAGCAATACTATCGCTAAAAATTCGTTTTTATCAGTAAATTCTGGATTCCTCGAAAGATGTTTTTTTAAAATCTTTTTCAAAATAAACCTCAGAATAGGGGCAAAGATCA
>WJKO01000428.1 GCA_014729055.1 Promethearchaeota archaeon
ATCCATGGGACATTTCGGAAAGGACGTGGATGATGGTCTTGCTGTTATTTTAGCTGTCAATTCCCCTGAGCTCGAAGTGCAAGGTATTACTAAAGTATTTGGAAACGCCACATTGCATGATGTGGATTCTTCTCTTGACGTTCTCTTAGAAAAATGGGAGAATTCTGCTGCTGATAGAAAAATCACATTTCCAACTGCAAATGGTGCGGATAAACCGTTACATAAATTCCCCCATGAGATTCAAGATTATTTTATGAAAGACGGCGTTATTTCTTATGAAGAATTTATATCAAAAGATGTAGTACAGAGTATTAAAACAGGCGAGAGATATCCCGCTATACATCTACTTGCTGAGAAAATCCACGAACTGCCGGGCCAAATTGTGGTCGTACCAATTGGTCCTCTTACAAATATCGCGCTGCTTTACGCAATCTATCCTGAATTGCTCGCAGAAACTAAACTTCTTTCTATTATGGGGGGAAAATTGAATGGATGGGAATTCAACTTTGCAAATGATCCAATTGCGACTCATTATGTTTTAACATCCAACATCAAAAAGAAAATCTCTGGGTTGGAAGTATGCACGGCGCAACAATTCGGTAAAAAGCATTTTAAGATGTTGAAAGCTCACAATACTAAGTTAAGCGATTATATTAGTAATAATATTAAGTCTTGGCTAGCTCTGAATCGTTTATATCAATTTTGGCGCCCAAATACGGGCTTCTATCCTTTTGATGCATGTGCGTTGATTAATCTCATTCATCCTGGATGTATAACATATAAAGAAGTATGTGTAAAGCAAATGTTCCCAAAACATCTTTGGCATAAATTTAACTTTTTTATTAAAACGAGAGAGATTAATAACGAAATTCTAAATAGGGATAAGATGCGTAATCAAGATCGTAGTCGCGATAATGTTCCACGTAAAAATTTTGAGGAATTTAAAGAATTTAAGGAGCGGCGTATATCAAAAAATGTGAAATGGGCAACCTCCATTCATTCTGCATTATTAATGGAAATACTTCTTGAAAGGTTGAAGTAAGAAATGTTACTGCAAGAGAAATATCCTTAATTTGGGGATTTTTTTATCCTTTGAATAAGAAAAAAAAGCTAAATATGATGAAAGAACTCCAAAAAAATCATTCTTCATGATTTATTCTTCATAAAATATTGCAAATGCCCAATTTGGTTGCATAGCAACATGTTTGATAACTATGTTAGGATTCTTTGCCAACCATTCGTTCATTGCAACTTCTACTTTATCTGGTTTTTTATTTATCCATAAAATTTTGCACTTCATTTTAATTTACCTCAATGTTCCTTTATTCCTTCTAAGATATAATTTTTTGATTTTTAACAAAATAATGCTCAAAATACTTTCTTACTCATATATACCTATGAAAACCAATCCAAAAGATCTTGTAAAATATTGCAAAAAAACCATAAGATTTCATTGAATTAACTTCAATGGAATGAAGTCCGCAGTCTGAAATCGAGCAGTTCGGCAAACTCGCATATCCGATTGTAAATTTTCTGCTGAGGTTTCTTGCAAAAGTCAATGAAGAGATTTTCAGATAACATAGGTTTCTTAAGCAATTTCCACCCATATTGGTCCTATCCATCCTGCTCCACCATTAGAGTCGGTGAATCGCACATAATAATAATCAGCACCCCCCGTATTCAATTCAGCAGGATCTACGGGCTTTATTGATCGTGCATGGATATACCAATTTCCGTCGGCTTTTTGAATACAATTATCATAACTCGTGCCCGTTAAGGGCTTAGTATCGGTAAATGTCCAATTGCAAGCAAAATCGCTAACGACACGTTCATTCAATAATTCTGAATTCTTAAAAACTTGGATTTTATTTATTTTTGTGACCGTATTTGGGGAAGTTGAGAGCCCGTCCGCTGCGATAAAGATCTCAAGATCTCTCACCGTATCAACTGCAGCCACAGACAACGTAGAATTTTGCTCACCTACCCTTAGTCCGTTTATAGAAAAGTCCATTAAATGCCTATTAATCCATGTTGTCCCAAATCCTGTTCGGTTTTTTAAAGCGTGAAAGATATTGGAACGGCTGAGCGAATCGGTATAGAGCCCAGTTAGTCCGCCACGGTGCTGAACACCGTATCGAAATGCCGAAAATGTTATTGGATATTGATTTAATGCCCGGGCATCAGTGTGAAGAATGTTATGACCGAGGCGTCCGTCATGTGTGTCGCTTGAAGCGAGAAAACCAAACTTTCTCCCCATCTTGAGCCCATCATTAACCGAAAACCCGGATTTATCTTCCGAAATCTCGTGCACCGCTTTATATAGGTTGTTCTCCCCTAGAAATTCGCACGATCCGTGGCACGAATATATTTCGATCATCGTGTTGATATTATCATCGTAAAATGCAAAATCGGATAAATAGTCAGATCGAGTTGCATGGTGGGTCCACGCTAAAAATTTATCATCTATCTGGCTCCTTATGTAATCATATACTTCATCGGGTGTATCAAATTCAAATGTTGAAAAGAATGGCATATCATTGCCCTCAAAATAGAAATTCATGTGTTGGGTGCATAAATAATTTCTGAGATTCGCTATTAATGGCGTCCATTCAAGAGCTATCAGCGTTGTAAATTTTCCATCTTGGTTAAATTTATTTGTAGTTTCTTTATAAGACGTAAATCGGTTGAATATATCCATATCTCCTAATCGTGCCATCATTTCCGCATGGTCGGTTAATGCGGCAAAATCAATAAGCGCAACATCCCGAGCGAACTTATATACATCATTCGGATGCCCAGATCCATCGGAAAAATACGAATGTCCGTGAATATCCCCCCAATAAAGTCGTTTGAACTCAATTCCTTCCGACTTAACTAATATTGGATTGCTTCTAAATTTTGCATTGGTGATCAGATCAGTAACCGTAACATAATGCAGACCTGGTGTTGAGATACTGACGAGGAATTCCTTTTTACCATTATCTGCCCCTTTTACCTTGTATGCAGGATAAAGTCCCATGAGTTTAAAATTAGACGTAAAATATGCAGTGGTTTCATTTATCTCCCAAACGACCGATGAAACCTCTAGAAAATCATTTTCAATATCATAAGATTCAAGATCCAGAGAAACTTGACCTGTATAAGATCCTGCCAAGCGCTCGTATTGGTCCCATGCTTCTACGTCGACTATAAATTCTTCATTTTCCTCAACAATTGAGGGGCAATGAACCCACAAATTAACATAGTTATTATCGAACATAACACGAAAATCTAAGAAAAGGGCAGTCCAAAAGATGCTGACGAAACAAATGAGTGAGATTTTAAATATTTTGATGAACTTTAATTTCTGTTTGTCCTCTTTTCTCATCTTATATTCTTACCCGCTATTTTATCATTGCTATTTCATGGATATTGCGACGTCAAAATTTGTTTTCTATTCATGTTAGAAGATCATGAGCATGAAAATTCAAATTGCAATATACACTCAATATCGTAATCTGGCAAGCCACCAAAATTAATCCTAATATCAATACCTTTTTATTTCTATTTTTCAAGAGTAGGATAGCAGCACATAGAATTGATATGGGCATAAAGGTAGGAGAAGCGAAAAATATACCCGTTATGAATAATATGACTACTAGTGCCTTTTCTTTGCGCTGAAGTGGTTTGATTTTCTTTTTGCGTTCTTTGCCAGTATTCATTCTAAATAATTTTTAACTCGGAAATTAAATAAATATTTATACGAAAAAGAAAGAGGGATTGAGATTACCTTACCAAGTCTGATATTTCCAGGATTAAATTTTGGTGAACTGATTGCATTCGAGATTATGCACGCAATATTGG
>WJKO01000429.1 GCA_014729055.1 Promethearchaeota archaeon
GTTCCATGGCCCGTGCGAACACGCGACGACTTGTTTAAAAAATATAGGTTCGCGTCAGAAGGTCCAAATATGAAGAAATTAGCTGGTGCAAAATCTTGGACTCGAGACTCAGATAAGAAGCATTTTGAGAGAATTCTGAGCACTCCAAAGAAGTATCGTATTCCCGATCAACCTTCGTTTGAATACGCAACATGGATTATTGACGCGTGTGAAACAGAACCGTACGACCTTGCCTATCCAAAGACCTATTATTTCTATGGAAACATTAAAAACGACAATATAATCACAAATTTACCCTATGGTTGTTGTGTGGAAGTACCTTGCATAGCTCTCGGTCGAGGATGGAGCCAAAAAGGACCGGTAAGTTCGATGTTTCAAGGAGATTTACCACCCCAATGTGCAAGTCTTTGTAGGACAAATATTAATGTCCAAGAGCTTGTCGTTCGGGCATGTTTAGAAAATAATCCCGAATATGTTAGACATGCAATGATGTTGGATCCGCATATTTGTCAAGTCTTGGATCCAGCAGAGGCCCGTATGATGGCAGATGAAATGATGAACGCTCAAAAACAATGG
This sequence comes from Promethearchaeota archaeon, assembly GCA_014729055.1. GTDB lineage: Archaea > Asgardarchaeota > Lokiarchaeia > Sigyniarchaeales > Promethearchaeaceae > WJKO01. The sequence goes on from WJKO01000429.1 coordinate 577, forward strand.
TTACCTCAATTCAATCTCTAAGTTAAATTATTCTCACAATCTTTATCTTTATTCTTTTTTCGCTTTGTAGAAATAGAGATTTCTAAAATAATTAAATTGATTAATACAAGCAATATCCATTTTATTAATGAGAAAGAGGATTGCAGAATTGCCAATATACTCGGAAAATTAATCGGATCCTGTAATGTCAGAAGAATGAATACATTTTCAAATGCATCGCAACCTATTAAAATCAATCCCAAGAGAGCACAAATAAACAGCAATTGCTGAGATTTTGAATTTTCCGAGAATTCCCGAGCCTTTAAAATGCAACCTGCAAACAATGAGAAAGCCACAGAAACCATGAAACCATAATCCACAATCTGTCCTATTCGATAATAGAATAAGTTGGCATTCTCATATAAATTAACCAGGAATTGTTTACTGAAACATATCTGGCTGAATAACACGAGATGTGGATAAGTTCCCGCCAAAAAGAAAAATATCGACATAAGAATGAGACTGAAAAAAAGACCGAATATGCCTCCTTTAGCCATTTTCTTTAAAATTCCGTCAGACGGAGTCTTATGCCATTTTTGCAATGCTCGAAACATATTATTACTCAAAAGAACCCCTTCTACTTTTTCCTCAAATTATACCTAGGATCATGCTCACGCAGTTTATCAGTCAAATCAAATTCATTTTCTAGTCCAATTTCTTCGGGTGTTGCAGTGATTAAATTCATGGATCCCCAAATCGTGACAGTTGAAAATGAGTAAAAGATTAAACGCTTGTATAAATTCATCTCATTAAAATTTTCAGGAGGAACTGGTCTATTATTCTCGATTTTTTGTTCCCTAAAACTTTCAGAAACAGATCTCCGTTCTAATAAATGTCTCAGCAAGCTTAGTTTATTGTAAAAAGCAATTACAAATTTTACTTCTAATGGCGAGTATTGGCTTTTATGCTCGTAAAGTGCATTGCTTACAATTGGAAAATCGCGCCAGTCGCATTTAATATAATAGTCAGTGGAAGTTGAATAATAATAGAGTACTTTTTTCGGCATTTCTGAAGATTTTAACCTTGTCAATGCGAAATACACACATCTTCCAGTATTGAGATGATCCGCATGGAAATCTTGGGCGTACCAAGGATCACAAGTGAAAATAACATCCGGGCGTTCTTTTTTTATTAAATCGGCAACTCTTTGTATCGACTGATTGTTTAATGGGAGCGTTCCATCGACATATCCCATATAAATCGTTTTAACTTTATTGTTTGTCCCTTGCTCAAACATGGTATTCGCATTTGCGAGTTCTTTTACTCGAATTTTGCGGAGTCGTTCTCCTTTGAATTCTTTCCTTGTAGTTCCAAATTGGTTATTTGTCATTATGACTTCTATCACATTGTATCCTCGACGTATTGCGTTTAGATATACGAACGGCGTTCCTAATTCTATATCATCAGAATGTGGTGTAAAAAACATAAAGGTTAGCGAATTATGTATTGGCATGAATATAGATTTGGTATCCTACAAATATAAAAATTTGAAAATACTCTGTTATGTGATTCATTAAATTATTCGAATTATATATATAGACTACCAAGGAAATAGGATAGAGGGAAAGAAATGAAATTAAGAAGTGATTGTTTCAAAGAAAGTGCTTTAATCCCATCAGAATACACTTGTGACGGCGCAGATAAATCACCTCATCTAGAATGGGAAGATGTGCCAGAGAACACAAAGAGTTTTGCTTTAATAGTTGATGATCCAGATGCCCCCGTGGGAACTTGGGTGCATTGGTTGGTCTGTGATATAACACCAGATGCTCGAAAGGTGGTAAAAGGTCAAATACCAGACGGTGGCAAACAAGTTAAGAATGATTTTGGGAAACTTGACTACGGCGGTCCATGTCCGCCATCGGGAACTCATAGATATTTCTTCAAACTTTATGCATTAGATGTTCCGAAGTTATCAAATGTATCTGAAAGCAATTTCTATGAATTAGTCGATAAACACAAGATTGAGGAAGCAGTTTTAATCGGGAAATATAAAAGAAATCGATAAATCTTTTTTTTATCTTAACTAAAAGATTTAACTAATCCCGCATAAATTATAACTAATCCCACATAAATTATTCTAAATCATCATATAGGGCGTTGTTTCGTTAGTTGTCGGAATATACGGAAATTAATGAAGAAATAATACAAAAGTTAATCGATATTTGCGGAGATAGTTCAGTTTTAACTGATATTATGGATATATTTCCTTATTCAATGGATGGTACTCTTTTCACCGGAGAAACCATACCAGAGGTTGTAGTTCAACCGCAAAACAAAGAGCAAATTTCGGAAATTCTAGTCTTGGCAAATGAAAATAAGGTTCCAGTAACACCGCGCGGTTCTGGCACAAGCCTTGCTGGTAATCCGTTACCGATTTATGGCGGAATTATACTCGATCTGACCAGCTTAGATATTATAGAAGAGATCAGTATTGCAGATAATATAGTGATTGTAGAACCAGGAGTGATTTGTGATAATTTAAATGCGAAACTGGCACCATTGGGTTATTTTTTTCCGCCAGATCCAGCGTCTTCTTCTGCTGCAACAATTGGTGGTATGATCGCAAATAATAGTGGGGGACTTCAAGCATTTAAATATGGTGTGACTGCAAATTATGTGTTATGGTTGGAGGTTGTGCTCCCCAGCGGAAAAATTGTGGAATTTGGGTCTAAGACCTTAAAAAGTGTATCTTCTCTAAATTTAGGGGGTCTAATGATTGGTTCAGAAGGGGTACTGGGAATTGTTACAAAAATTGCGCTAAAAATCAAGCCTTTACCCGAATCGAGACGAACTGGATTTTATATTTTTAAGGACTTTGAAACTATTACGGAAGTCATCATTGCAATACGAAATACCAGAATTGTCCCAAATATGCAAGAGTTCCTGGATAAAATGACAACTAAGGTGTGTTTTCAATACTTAGGAGGAGATTATACTAACTATCCGCTTGGTTATTTTCTATTGCTTGAAGTAGATGGAGCGCCCGAGCAAGTTGAAAAAGATTACGGGGGAATTCATCAGATCTGCACGAGTTTAAAACCTATATTTCATAAGATCGCGGAGAGCCCAGAAGATAGAGACAATATTATCCAAGCACGTAAAGTTGCTTTACCTGCCCTTTCACAATTAGCACCTACTACTTCATTGGAAGATTGTACTATAAATATTTCTCACCTTGCAGAAGCATTGCATAAAATTGAGGAAATTGCAAAAGAGTTTGTGGAGAAAGGACTGAAAGTAGCTACCTTTGGTCATCTGGAAGGAAATTTACATCCGACATTTATGTTTAATGAACATAATGATGAGGATGTGAAGAATTTTAATGAAGCCGTGGATAAAATTTATAATGATGTCGTGATTCCATTAGGCGGAACTATTACGGGAGAACATGGTGTGGGGTTGGTAAAAGCACGATTTATTGAAAAAGAACATCCAAGCGCGCTGAAATTAATGCATAAAGTGAAGCGATTATTTGATCCAAATTTGATTCTTAATCCCGGCAAGGCGAAGGGATCTCTCGTTAGCGAATATAAAAATCCAATTGAACTAACACAAAAAAGTCTTGTTGGAGTCCCTAGTCCGAGCTGTATGAGATGCGGATTTTGTGTTAATGAATGTCCGAGTTATTCTGAATTTAGAAGAGAATCTTACTCCCCCAGGGGAAAACTATCTTTAATTCGCGGAATTTTACGGGGTAATATCCCCGTTAATGAAAAGTTCACGAAGATATTGTTTGCATGTACTCTTTGCGGAGCATGTGAAACAGCATGTCCAGCGTTGATAAAGACTGTAGATCTATTCGAGGGTGTCCGCTCATTAATCAATTCTGGTGATAAAGAATAAGAATCCAAAAATATAATTAAGTTACGAGGTAAAAAAAATGGTAAGATCATGTGTAGAATGCGGAAAAGCTTGGAGTCCATATGAGCCCATCAAAAAGGGAAATAGATTATTAATTTGCACGAAATGTTTACGCGAAATATGTTTGAACTGTGCTAAAAAGGCGAGACTTTTAAATATTGGAAAAATAAAATGTAAAAATTGCGGCGGTTCATTAAGAGAACTTACCATTGAAGAATTAGATTAATTTAGAGGTTAAATACGTGCCTAATTTCAATCTTTATTTAGATTTCATTATTGTGGCAATTCTAATATTTATTTTGGTTTATATTTTAACTAGTCGAATTAGAAATCGCTGGGCAAAAGTAGAAAGTAAATCTATCGAACGTATTCCTATTGAAATTAGTAAAACTATCAAGACTAAATACAAAATAACCAAATATATTAACGCGAAACGAGTGAACCTCGATAATACACCCCTAGTTATTGTCATATGTAATCGGAACAAAGACAAGAAAACACTTGACCAGTACTGTGTTGGATTACTGTTGGCAGGATTTACACCTTTTTTAGTAGAGAAAATTTCCCAAAAAAAGGCAATAGTTGATGAATTAGATTCTATTATCAGTTCTATCGAGAATATATTCATAAAACCAAAGGATGATAGAAAGACTAATAAAAATCTAAATAACGAACTTCTCAATATTTATATCATCAATTATAGAAAAATAGTCGAAGCCCAAGTTAAACTTTATAAGAAGTTCTGTAAAGAATCAATATACAAATGGATTTTCTTATCACCGGCATTTCAAAATAATATTAACAATATACATTCTTTAGAAATTGCGAATGCAGAATCCATATTCATTCTTTCGACCTTAAATTCTCATATTAATGAACAAATTAGGATTTTCAAGAATATTCCGAGTGAAAATTCACTCAAAATCCCGATAAAGAACCCCGATTTTAAAAAACATGAAACTATTGTTCTGAGTTCTATAATTAATTGGATATTACATACAATAGACAACAGATAATGAAATCAGAAAAAGTAAAATCAAAACTTAAAAAAAGTGAAAAGGATTTATAGATGACCGTATCATACAAATGGGATAAGATTCCCTTCCATAAACAAAAAGAAATTCAAGATAAACAGATTAAAGGTTTCGTTCAGAATAAAATTTCTCGATATCATCCGTATTATAAGAAATTGATGAAAGAAAAGAATATCGATCCGTATGATATCAATTCAGTTGATGATTTTATCAAACTATTCCCATTTACTTATAAGAAAGATGTTGCGCCAAAACCGGATAACCCATTCGTGCCAATGGAATTCGTTATGCTCGATCCCGCAAATAGAATGGATTATCACCCAATATTTATGATTTCAACAACCGGTCGTACGGCTTTGAATACACCTTTCTGGTATACAAAGTGGGATATGGAACATATATTAAAGAAAAACACAGCCCGAATGGCAGAGATATTAGGAATTACACCAAAGGATGTCGTAATAAATGCGTTTCCTTTTGCACCGCATTTAGCATTCTGGGCTGCCTATTATATGACAACCCCGCATGGAATTACGGGGATACATACTGGAGGAGGTAAGATTATGGGAACACAAAGGATCGTTGATACGGCGTTTGCTACTAAGGGAACTGTTTTAATTGCAGTGCCAGGATATTCTTTGCATGTATTACGGACTGCACAAGCTTCAGAGAAATATCTTGACAGAATTAGATTAGTCTTCACCGGAGGTGACCGTCTACCGAAGCCATACCGTAATAAAATATTAAAAATGCTAGGGGAAATGGGCGCACCAGATCCCGCTATTAGTGCAGCTTACGGATTTACAGAAGCTCGAATGGCCCCAGTCGAGTGTCCGCATCAAACTGAAATGACAGGATATCATACTTCACCGGATATGGAACTATGGTATGTTATTGACCCAGATACAGGCGAGCGAGTGGGTCCAGAAGAACCCGGAGAGCTTGTATGGACTCCGTTCCAAGGAAGAGGGACAGTTGTTATGAATTATCGCACCGGAGATTATGTAGAGGGCGGGATTCGATATGAGAAATGTCCATTTTGTGGTCGAACCGTTCCTATAATTGATAGCTTAATATCACGCGTTTCAGAACAGAAATCCCTTAACTTGACGAAAATAAAAGGTACGCTTGTGGATCTCAATAATTTTTATTCTATTTTACCTGATATTCCCGAAGTAGAAGAATGGCAAATCGTCTTAAAAAAAGAAAATGATGATCCGTTCGGACGAGATGAGTTACATGTACATACTGCATTAAAAAAGAGCCGCAAATATAGAAATCAGCGAAAGGTAATTAAGGATCTGGAAGAGCGAATTGTCGAGGTGATGGAGATCAGACCAACTGAGATACATGTTAGTACATTAGATCGGCTAACTAAAGCCCTCGGCATGGAAACACAATTAAAAGAACTCCGAATAATGGATTTAAGACCGAAAATGTAAGGAGGAAAAAAATGACTAGGAAATTGAATTGGAAAAATGCGGGATACCATCCTGAATGGTTTAAAGCAGCTAAGATAGTAAAGATTATATTTTCTGGAGTGACTCTAACATTGATCCCCTTTATTATTCTATTTTTTTCGGAACTTCTACTTCACATATTTCTCATAGTCATTATTGTGTTTCTCGTTTGGATAAATGTGGAACTCCTTATCAATAATATAAGTAAACGATGGATTCCAATCTCTTTAACTAATACAATTATGGAGAAATTGAGAATACATATCGGAGGAAAACTGGATCTGAATGGGGTTGTTTTTTTTCCCAAAAATAAAGAAGGGAAGTATCCTGTCGTAATAACCCTTCACGGGTATAATTCTGGAAGAGGACAATTAAATTATATCAATTTAGCATTAGTGCAGATGGGAATCGCCGTAATAAGTTTAGATCTTCGTGGGCATGGAGAATCTGGCGGAGACAGAAATGATATACTTTATATTATAAGGGATCTAAACCATATCTTATCCTATATCACACAAGATACTCGATTGGATTGTTCCCAGATTGCAGTTATCGGGCTAAGTTTAGGTGCCATTATTGCATTATACGAAGGATATTTAGATCTCAGAATAAAACATGTAATCGGTTTAGCTACAACATCCGAATATCATCAAATGATTTCGGAAAATATACCCCCTTTATCTAGGAAGTGGTGGTGGAAACTTAGTCAGCGTATTGGTGGGTTGGAAGTAGAGCCGACATCTTTACAAAGCAGATTAGTTTCTCCAGCCTTGATAGCCAATCACACAAAGAGTTTCTTTGATGTACCCGTTCCTTGGGATATCGATAATGAAAAGCGGGTGTTGTTAATTCAGTGTTTAGATGATTATATCGTCGAGCCAGATAATTTCGAAAAAAATAAAAAGGCATTTAATCTAAAAC
>WJKO01000878.1 GCA_014729055.1 Promethearchaeota archaeon
GCCGACCGTATGTCCCTCTCCCACCGGTCCAGAGAAGCCGAGCCGGGGTGATATGGACGCGTGCCGGACTCGAACCGGCCCGAGGGCACCCTGCCGCCTCATGGGATCTCGGGGTGCGCTGTCGGCCCACCTGGGCGCGTCACAGCCCCCGCGTCTAGCGGGGGCGTCAGCAGCCGAGTGCAGTCGTGGGGCACGGGGGCTGCCTTCTGGGGGACTCTCCGGGGCGGTCCCTGTGCCCGTATTCGCCCCGTGATGACTGCTGCAGGTCTGCTCAGCGCATTGGCAGGGCCCTCCTGTGTTGTGGTGTCGTGGTAGCATCAATCTTCCCACTCCACAACCTCCTCGAGGATGGCTTCGACATCGTCCAGGGCGGCCTCTTCGTCCTCTCGTGGAGCTGGCGGGTCGATGGACTCCGCCTGCACCTTGATGGGGGGGCTGTCTCCGTCGGTGACACCGGTCGAGATCTCGTCTGCCGTGTAGAACCCCATGAGTACGTCTGGGTACACCAGACGAGCGAGCTCGGACTTGCACCGCGCCCTCAGCATATTCTTTGGGTACCGCCCCCAGTTCTTGCGACCAACGAGGCCGGCTTGCTTTGCGTCCTCAATGGTGTAGGTCCACGTGACCGGTTCGGACCCAGCTCGCTTGGTCTCGTAGACGGCCTGCTCGGGGGTGCTTTCAACCAACCTGAAGTAGTCACACGCCTCGTGGTTGATGATGATGGCCTCCATGAGGTCGGCCCTCATGGTCGCGCTGCCCTCGATGAATTGGATCCCGCGAAGGGCGGCCATCGGCGACAGCCCCAGGTCATTGGCCATCAGCAGCACCATGAAGATGTCCGCCGAGGTCTGGATTCCAGGGGGGAGGAGCTGGCTGTTTGCCAGCGCTTTACTTAGGTAATACGCCTGCCCGAGATCCTGTGGCTCGAATGAGGCGCCGTTGAAGATCTCAGCCAAGGACGGCTCAGCCCTGACCAACGCGCCTCCGTCGCCGTTGCCACCCGTCTGAGAGGCCGCTTCGCCAGCCTCCACTTTCTCTGTCGTCTGCTCACACATCTTGGTTCTTCTCCAGAAGTCGGTTGATGTTGCTGCGGAACACCCTTGTTCCGTTCTTGTTCGCTTTGCAGGTCATCCGATGGCCGCTGGCGAACACCATCCCTGCGTTCTCACCGATACGGCCTTGGAGGAGTGCTTTCAGCTTCTCTTCGCCGGAACTGGCCTTGGTCACGTAGCGGCGCAGTCGGACCCATCGGTCCAGCACACGCTCGCAGAAGTCGTCAGCCTGTACGAGCTCGCCGACCTCGTCCCGGGGGTAGCGAAGTCTGACCTGCTCGAGGTCGTCGGTGTCGATGGGTGGTGGCACCTTGGCGATCACATGCCTCTTCCACCAGGCCCCGCCATGCTCGAGGAGCTCGGCGAGGTAGTCCTCGTTGATCTCGACCTCCCAAACGCGGAACGAGAAACCCCTAAAAGCGGAAAGCACCGGCACGTGCACGATGGGGTCCACGAACGCCTCGTGCGACCTGAGCACCTCCCACTCGATGTGGACCTGGTCGATGATGTGGGTTGGGAGCTCGCTCCAGTGCTGCGAGGTGGTCTTGATTTGGACGTTTCGGACCCGCTCTCCAAGCCTCACGACCACATCCGGAGAAGCCGCCACCCAGTCCAGCCGGAGGTGCTCCATCGTCCCAGGGGCGTATTCGAGCTGGTCAGTGGAACGGTACGCATTGTCGTGACGCAGCGCCCACTCGTGGTACAGGAACAGAGCCACGGGCTCGAGGATGAGGCCCATCCTCATGCTGTCGTTCATGGGATGACTGTATCCGTCGACCTTGGAGCGGTAGAGCTGGATGGGCTTCTCGTATGGGTTGTGTCCGACCACCGTTGAGAATCCGCTGGCTGTGAGTCGAGAGCGCCGGAGCTCGAGGTCATCCTCGGAGAGTCCCTCGTTGTCCAGCCAGGCGAAGAGACCGGCCAGGCTGGAGGCAGGGGCACCGGCCTCGACTGTCGAAGCCGAGACCGGTGCGCTGGGGGTAGGGACCTGGGCGGGTAGACGCGACGTTTCGTCAGGTGGGGTAGAAGACTCCTCCTGAACGGAGGGGTCGGTAGAGAACTTCGAGGTTTCAGCCTCGGCCCTCCTCACAGACTGGCTGTCTTGTGAAATGCCACGCTCCTTGAGCAGGGTCGGAATCCGCTCGATCCACAGGTCGGGCACTCGCCCTCGAGCCAAAAACCGTCTGATCTGGCAGCCTTCACGGCTCGGTGAGCCACCGAGATAGAACCCCCGGGCCTGCACCGGGTCATCGGTGTAGAAATCCTCATCCGCGGCAAGCACGCATCCCACCCACGTTGCCCACAGGTGTGGGTATCCGTCCCTTGTGGAGGTGGGTCCGAGCTTGTCCGCCGTCATGCGATCCAACATCTCAACGACTGTCGGTATGTCCGACTCAGCGTAGTAGGCGGCCCTCTTCACCAGCTCGATGGGGTACTCCGTCTCGAGCTGCTCGGAGGTGTCGTCGCCGACAGCCTCCTCATCCTCCTCGGGCGCATCCTCATCGGTGGGCGGCGGAGGGTCCTCGTCCCATGGGGGTGAGTCGTCGTCAGCTGCCTCCTCGTCGGTGTCTACGGAGCACCCGGCCAATCCTAAGAAGGCCTCTGGAGGCACCATATCCACCCACCTATCCGGCAGCATGCCATTGGCCAGGACGTGCCCCTCGGCCTCAGACTCGACATGCCACCGCAGAGTTTGGTTGGCTGTCGATAAGACTCTATGCGCTGCCTCAACTGGCACGCCGCAGTAGCGCGGATCACACGCGACCACGGCCGATACCCAGTCCCGGTGGTTCTGCAGGGGGGCTGGCGAGTTGGGCACTGAGACAGCTCGAGCGATCTGCAGGGCCTCGGCCGGAGTACACCCGACCCTCTGACACACCAGATCAACGACCTGGTCGAGCTGACCGAATACGTCCTGCTGTGGAGCTACCATTGGGACCTCCTCCTGCACCCGGCGCGGGTGCCGTCGCAATCCGCCCAACGGCGCCCGCAGGCACAGAAGGGCTCGAACATGGACCATGACGCGAGGAGCTGCTCGAGCTCGGGGAGGCGGGCCCCCGAAGGGACCCGCTCGAGATCGTCAATCACGGAGCTTGGCTGCTTCGCCCCAGCCCTGGGGCTAGAGGGCCGTCCATGGCATCGTGATATCGTGAGCTCGCCTCCCCTCACCGCCGACACACCATCCCTGGCTGGGCCGTCCTGGCCCTCGAGACCTCCCTGGGGGCCTTCGTGGCGTTGGGTTGTGTCGGTCGTCTGCATGTTGTCTCTCGTCGCGTCTATTGTGAAGAGTAGCGACAGATTGATAGCCCGTCAAGTAAATTTTGAGATTTTATCAAAATAAGCTCAGATTGACAGTCTCC
>WJKO01000430.1 GCA_014729055.1 Promethearchaeota archaeon
GCATTTTATATAGTCAACTTCTTCGTTGCCCTTTTTATGTCCTTTGAATTTAAGATACTAAAAAAAAATGTTGTTTTAATTTTTTAAAAAATTGATGATAAAAAATTAAAGTTTTCAATACATCTAAAATTTTATGGCTAAAGAGCGTACTTTAGAGGAAATTAAATCAAAGCTTAAAGACGGTTCTGCGGTAGTATTAACTGCTCAAGAATTATGTCAAATGACTCAGAAAGGCAAGAAAGTCAAGTTTAAGGACGTTGATGTAGTTACTACTGCAACTAAAGGGTTAATGAGCGGAACTTCGGCAATAATGGCTTTTAGAGTGTCTCCTCCGGGAAAGTTTAAAAGAGTTAAGAGTCTTTCCATGAACGATATTCCTTGCTATGTTGGTCCAGCCCCGAATGAAACGTTAGGTATGGTTGATCTAATTATTTACGCTACGGATAAGAGTGTATCAAACCCAAGATATGGGGCGGGGCATTTATTGAGGGAATTAGTTGAGGGAAAACCTATCAAAGTAAAAGCAACTAGCATAGAAGGTATTAAAATAGAAAAAACTATTACTATTGAAGATATATATTTTGCTAAAATGATGGGGATACGGCATTGTTTTAGAAATTATAATTCCTTTGTCAATCCGAGTGATAAACCGGTAAAGAGTATTTTTACTGTCTTGCCCTTACAACCGCACACTTCCGAAATTACATTCTGTGGTTGTGGTGTATTAAATCCATTAGAAAATGACCCTCATTTCGATATCATTGGCGTAGGGACTCCGCTGTTAATCAATGGGGCAATTGGATATGTGATTGGATCTGGCACAAGATCCTCGCATCCGAGACCTAATTTGATGACAATGGCTCCATTATTTGATATGAAACCCGAATTTATGGGTGGATTTGTTACATCTGAAGGACCTGAAGTAATAGTTTCTATCGGAACGGCAATACCAATCATTAATGAGAAGATATTTAATAATTTAAAAATTTTGGATTCGCGAGTGCCATTAAATGTTGTGGATATTGTTGGGAGAAAAGTTCTTACTAGTATTGATTATGGTAAGGTATGGCATGGTCCCAATTACGACCACACATTCCTCGTAAAAATAAATCGGCAAAAATGTAAAGAATGTCCATTGAGATCGGAATGTCCTGCTGAGAAATATTGTCCGACAGATGCATTTTCATCAATTCATGGAATAGACCGAAGTAGGTGCTTCAATTGTGGAACATGTATTTATACATGCACGCACGGAGCAGTTGAAGGAAACCTAGGGGAGGTTGAGATTCAAGGGAAGAAAATTCCTATAAAACTTCGAGAGTCTGATAGGTCAGGTGCTATCAAACTCATGAATTTATTAAAGAAAAAAGTGCTTAATTTAGAATTTCCTCTGGCACTACCAGTTGCTAAACCGAAGATTTATGTTGAGAAAATAGAAAATAAAAGAGAATCTGTTGATGAAAAGTGAGAAATTGAAGATTAAGGAAAATTCTATTGCTTTTATTTTCAATCTCGCTTAATTTTTGGTTTTAAATTTCTTGTATGGGCGTTTTATGTGAGGTTAATTGCCAATACATGAATATTCCAATCAATCCTACTAAAGGTAGTATGACAAGAATAAGGTCCATTTGCTGTGTTAAAGAAGGCTGACCCGTTATGCCGTGGAAGACGTCTGCAATTTCTCGCGTTGCATCAATTTTCGTAAATCTAGATTCATAGGTCCAGCATATATCCGTGCCCTCCAATAGTTCGTTCCAAGTCTCAAGGTGTAACCAAAGAGCTCCAGAATCTATGGCTTCTTGAAGTCCCGCTTTATAATCTTGATTATTCCATTCACTATAACTTGCGCCTTGAACTATTAAAGCGCCAAAATTATAATAACCTCCACCATATCCACCAACAGGAATTTTAGAATATTGCGCGGTTCGAATGCTTGTACTAGCTCCCCAACCACAGATCCCATCCACGCCTGGTTCAAACCAATCATTTCCTCCACAAAATACCAATTTTTTCCCAAATCTCGCTTCAAATTGTTCTCGACAATAATCGAAAACCTTATCCCCCACCTCTTTGACCCAATTTGCCCCATATAACCAGACAACACAATATTCCTCTGTAATTCCTTTGAATGTTATTTCTGGCAAAAAGACGTTACTGCTATTAATGATAATATCATAAAATTCCTTAATTCTGAGATAAAATTCATTTTCCCAATAAGGATCGGTAAGATCTGCGCCTTCGCCCTCTTCATGTGCTGTATTATAATCACCATAATACTCGCTTGACGGATCCATACTCACGTTTTTCGCCCACATCTGTTTGAGTAGCGTAGTATCAAAAAACATGGCAAGCTTAGGAACGTCATCTACGCTATATATACCTCCCGCATCTTTTTCAGACTGAACTTTAGATCGTAAATTGGTAAGAGATTCATTTAAAACAATAAGACCATCTCGGCTCCACTGATTTTGGTTATATTCGGGACCAGTCCACCAATACACCGGAATCGCAACGTCAATTCCTGCACGCATCATACATCGCATTTCCCATTCATGCCATTCTGGATTAGAATAATTAAACCATGATGTTATATTTGGAATCAAGCCATTTTTATCTGTTTCATATATCGGTAAATCTCCAGTGAGCGAACTAGTTACTTCTCCTTTTTCATTATAAGTGGGGGTACTTGCTAACACATGATGGCTATTAGCATCTGTGTAATTACGTCCGTCTCCTGTTGCATTAAATGAAACAATTTCATCAATATTGGTTGCTCCAGGCCAATCTTCCGGAAGAGTTGAAATATGTTCTTCAATATCTGCAACTTTTTCTGGTGATAATTCATGAATTACTTGCTGATTGCTTTCTAAATCTCCCGAAGTTTCGTACCAATAGAAATAACTTGTCATAATTTTTCGTTCTGAATTATACCAAGCTGATCGGTATTTATCTGTTTCAGTATTTAAGATTGGAGTGGTTGTAATAATTATACTTGTACAAAATAAAATAATTAAGATGGATAATGGAATCACAGCAAGGTTCTGTCCCTTTTCCTTTCTATTCGTGCCCATTTAGAAGTATTCCCCCATCCCTCTTAGAATTGTTACGTCAAATGCCAATGGAATAAGCAACAAGAATGTGAAAGCACATATCAGTTCCACTATCAGAAGTATAAGAATTCTATGTTTAATCTGTTCTTTAGAATAAGATACTTCTGAATCCATTATCTTGAAAAATCTCAGGAGTAAATTTTCCAGTAGCATTATATGCCAAATAACAAATACAACAATTAAAACTAAGAGAATCCACCAATAGCCTCGTAGACTTAATTGGTCGTCAAATAGTGAATGAATTGGTATTGTTATAAAAGGCATTAAAAAGAAATTAGCCATAGAACCTCGATGTATATGTTTGAATTTGCGAAAACCAAAAATCCATAAGATAAGTTTTTCAAATATCATCAAAACAAATATTAATAGAAAACCCAAAATTGCTCCCGCTGTTTTATTTAAGAAGGATTCAAGCAACTGGTTGTCAAATCCGAAACTAATTTCATCCGCGGGAAATATAAATATCCATTGTAAGATAAAGCCTATAACGCCTAACAATATCCCAATGCTTAAAGACTCTAAATTTGGTTTGCCCTCTTTTTTAGATACAATGTTATTTGGATCAAATATTAATCTGGTTCCGATAGATAATGATTTCATGAGAAAACCTTAATTTCTTTCTTTAAAAAATATTCTTTAAACCAATGATTTAAAACAATTATGATAGAAGATTATAAACATGTCATCAAAAAAGAGAACAAGAAAAAGTAAAAAAGATTCATTTCATGGCGGTGATGCTCTTTTACAAGCCATAATCAAAGAAGATATTGATTACGTTTTTGGAATACCTGGTGGAGAATTTATTGACTTCCTAGAAGCTTTAGACCGAAGGGAAAATGAACATAATGATATTCACTATATCGGGGTACGTCATGAACAAGCAGCTGGAAATATGGCAGATGCTTATGCGCGCGTTTCTGGTAAAGTTTCAGTCTGTTGTGCAACCGTGGGTCCTGGATTTGCAGACTTAATACCAGGTGTGGCGCCAGCACATTTCGATAACGTGCCTATCCTTGTGGTCCATCCTCAAATGGATAAGAAGTTTGATGATCATCATAGATTACAACAAGGATTGGATCAGCTTGCTATGATGAAACCAATTGTTAAATATCAAAAATCAATAGACAATCCGAATCGAATCATATGGGGGGCTCAAAAATGTTTTAAGGAACTTTATTCTGGCTGCCCTAATCCCGTAGAACTTCAAATTAGGGAGGATGCTTTTCATAGTCAAGTGGAAGCCTTTGGACAAAAAATATTAGAACCCCGTCAATATCGTAATATTCATCCTCCAGCAGGGAATCCAGAAGCTATAAAAGAAGCGGTAAAAATCCTAAAAACTGCGGAAAAGCCTATGATTGTCTCAGGGGGTGGGGTTGCATCATCTGGGGCTTGGAAAATAATGCGAAAAATATCGTTAGAATATGGAATACCCGCATGCACAACGGTAATGGGTATAGGTACGATCAGTTCGGAAAGTGAAACCTTTATTGGTGCAACCTTGAATGGAGGTGGTGTATTTAATTCTGCACGAGATACCGATGTTATTTTAGCTTTAGGAACGAAATTTTCATTTATTTTAGGTTACGGCAAGCCTCCAATTTGGAACGCAAATGCAAAGGTTATACAAGTTGATATAGATCCACTGATGTTAGGAAAGAATCGTCCGATTGACGTGGGAATATTAGGTGATTGCCGTGTTGTATTAGAACAGCTTTATAACGAAATGAAAAAAGCAAAAATTGAGAAATTTCCAGAAGAATGGCTTGCAGAAGCGGTGAAGCAGCGAAAAGATGCGATTGAGATGGAACAGAATAAAATGAAATCTGATAAGACTCCGATTCATCCATTACGATTAGTGAATGATATTACAGAATTTATGGAACCAGAGGATATTTTGTGTACAGATGGCGGAGATATAACGACGATGCTCACCACTCACGTTGATTTTACAAAACCAAGAGCACCTCGAACTTATTTAACGTCGATAGGATTTGGACATTTAGGGGTAGGTATTCCTTATGCGATCGGTGCTAAGTTGGCTAAGCCAAGTGCCAAGGTTTTGAATCTTAGCGGTGATGGGTCAGTATTATTTAATATCCAAGAGTTATACACGGCTGTTTCTTATGGAATTCCATTTGTATGTGTTGTTGCAGATAACTGCTCATGGGGTATGATTAAAAATAACGAGAAATCCACTTGGCGAAGGCGCGAATCGTTCTGTGTAGATTTGGATGAAACTGGTTTTGTATCTATTGCTAAAGGATTCGGTTGTTATGCGGAAAAAGTTGATAATCCTACTGAGATTAAACCCGCTTTGAAAAGAGCATTTGATTCGAAAAAACCCGCTTTAATTCATGTGCCAATAAAGTTTGTATCACCCGAGGGCACACAAATGTTGAAAATGATGAGAAAGTTGAAATTTTAATTTTAAAACTTTTTTCCGACTATATTTCCATTCTTTTTACGTAATTTTACGCTTTTTTTATATAAAACTCTTTATATAACGCTATATACATGAACTTGAGTAGATGAATGAAGAACCCAAAGCCAACGAAAGCACTTGAGAACACGCCGTCTTCTGATTCAAAACCAAATATTCCCGTATCTTGGGCTTAGATTGGGATTGGATGAGTTTCAAATTGGATTAATCAGTAGTTCTTTTAGTTTTTGTCAACTTTTCGCAAGTCCCATAACTGGAAAGCTCAGTGACAGATATGGACGTAAACCTATGTTAATAATTAGCCAAATTAGTACTTTGACGGGATTTCTGCTTTTAGGGGTTGCTGATGCAGTATATATTTTGATTTTAGCTCGAGTTGTTGATGGGTTACTTGGCAGCAATATGACGGTGTCACAAGCAGTAATAAGCGATTTAACTGATCATGAAAATAGGACTCATGCATATAGTTATTCAACTGGTGTTTTTGGTGCAGGGCTCATTATTGGACCCGCCATTGGAGGTGCAATGGTTCAAATTAATTTTGCACTTCCCATGTTTTTTGCAGCGGGATTATCCTTATTATCAATTATCTTGGTTTTATTTTTACTTCCTGAGACAAATCCAAATGCTGATGATGAATTATCTTTAAAATTCAATGATGTAATCCCAATAAAAGACGCAAAAAGATTCTTAAAAACTAAACCGACAAATCAATTAATAATCATGTTCTTTTTCTATATTTTTGGATTTATGCTCTGTGTAAATAATTTAACGCTATACGCAATTAATAAATATGATATTGCCGTTGAAATGGCTAGTTATTATCGCGTATGGATAGGCATTCTACGTGTAATTCTGCAAGGATTCTTTGTGAATCGTTTTATTCGAAAAAAGGGCGAACCTATTATTTTGAAAACAGGAATTATTGCCCTCATCGCAACATTAATAGGTTTAATATTTATTGATGATTTCTTGTGGGTTCTTCTCCCGCTGGCGTTTCTTTCTTATGGAAGTGGTGTCGCACGACCTATTCTAACGAGTCAAATCACAAAAAGCGTAACAGATAAAGAATACGCCACGGTTTTAGGGGTTAGCAATTCTCTGAATAGTATTGCGCAGATAATTTCACCATCCTTAGGGGGAGCTCTGATTCAATACTCTTCATATGAATTTGTTCCCTTATTATCTGCAAGCTTGTTTATCGTAGTCTTAATTTTATCCTTGTTATACAATGATACATCAGTTACTCAAAAAAAGAAAAATCAATGATTAATGTCGTAGAAGAGTTTTTTATTTCGATCATAAAGATTTTTGAAGTTCTCATAAAGTTGGTCATATAAATCGATGTGTGTTTTTCGTGGGGTAAATTTTTTATCTATTTTAATCAATTTATTGATTTCACTGAATTCTTGATAGATACCGAAGCCTATTAAAGCAATACACGCGGCACCTAAAGCTGATGCCATTTGAGGTCTTTTTGGACGAATTACTTCCTTTTGCCATATATCTGCAAATATTTGGCACCAAGTATCTGACTTTGAAGCTCCTCCTATAATATTGACACACGTTTGAGGCATTTTTGATTGCTTCTCCACAACTTCTATGCCCCATCGTAAATTAAATGCAACCGATTCATAAACTGCCCGAAGGATGTCAGCGCGATTATGATACATCCCAATATTGAATAATTGCCCGCGAAGATACGGATCATTAATAGGAGATCGCTCTCCATGGAGCCAAGGTGTGAATATAAGTTGGTTAGCTCCACAAGGTGATTTAGTTACCATTTCATCGATTTTTTTATATTGTTCCTTTGTACTTAATTCGGAATTCCCATCAGACTCCGTATCGCCGAAAATAATTTTTCGAATCCAATCTAAGGCCCCTCCGAGAGTCTCTTGTTTGCACAATATTAAGTATTTACTAGGAATACCTGAAGCGATGGTTCCAGAATAATGGGCAATATCTAATGTTCTCTCTTCATAATGACAACCGACCCAACCCGCAGTGCCGATGTTAGCATGCAATTGCCCATTTAGAATCGCACCAGAACCAATAGCAGAAGTTAAAAGGTCACCGCTACCGTTGATAACTTCGACATTGGTTGGTAATAATGTGGCGTTGGCAAATTTTTCGGTGATCTTTCCCAGATTTTCAGTGGATTTTTTGATTTGGGGGAATTTATTAATATCTAAATTAAAAGCGTCACATAAATTTTGGGACCAATTCATTACATTTTCTCGCGTATCCATCAACCAAGTGATATAAGCCATGTCAATGGATGTTATAAATTTACCTGTTGCAAGAAAAACACCATAATCCTTCGTATCGAGTAATTTGTAAGTTGAATTATAGATATCAATTTTTTCCTCTTTTATCCAGACTGTTTTAGCAAGTGTGTTTTTTCCATCAGTTCCAGGAGCACCACCTGTAATTCTAAGAAATTTCAATAGTTTTAATAAAGGAATGCCAGATACTTTTGGCCAGCCTTTCAATATGATTTTTTTTGTAACTTCCGCAGCTCTTGTATCTAACCAAGTAATCAAATTCATCAAGGGTTTCCCAGTGTTATCAACGGGCAGGATACCTTGCATATTGCTTGTAAATGTTATCCCAATAATATTTTTTCGCTTGTCTTGATTATTTTCAACTAACTTGCGAATAATCTTGATAATATTCTGCTTTATTTCATCAGGATCTTGTTCAACACGCCCTGATCCTTTATATTGCAGTTTACATTGAGCTCGAGCTTCATCAACAATGCCTTCTTTATTAATCAAGACGCCTTTTATTTCAGTAGTTCCTAGATCAACGGATATAATATTTTTTAACATCATTTTTTAAACCACTTGCCATTTTTTTTGTAGAATCCCTTTCTATGACCTTCTATTTTTGTCACTTATCCGCTATAATTTTCCGAATTGCCCACCAGATACTGGAACATA
>WJKO01000431.1 GCA_014729055.1 Promethearchaeota archaeon
CAAGTATTTTACAAATCATATTTATATTTCGAAAGTGCTTAAGTTCTAATAAGAACAAGGTTTTGAGGTTTGAGTCATTGAATTCTTCAGAAAATAGCGACAATAAAACTAAAAATGAGAAAAAGGAACTATTGGAGGTAAGTGAAATAGATGACGTTCCAGTTCCGGAAAATATGCTCGTTAAATTTAGACAGTGTCGTTGCGGAGCCTTGTTAGATAGTTCAGATACAAAATGTTGGTCTTGTGGTAAGGAATTTGTATCAAAACAAGAAGAGAAAGACATTCTATTACCTAAGGAAGAAAATAATGATGCTGATCCCGAAAGTGAAGAATTGATATCTCAAACACAACATTCTATATTCATTTCTTGCGAAAAATGCGGTTCAGTTAATGAAATACTAAGTAGAACCACAAAATGTTGGTTCTGTGGGTTAGAGATGGATACTAGCGAACAATGGAATAAAAATGAGTTTTCAACAGAAATAACCGGAGATACCAAAGAGCGTTTACAATCTAAAGATCAAAAAGAGAAAAAAGAATCTGAACCTGAGAAACCTCAAGAAGAACACAAAGAGGTAAAAGAGTCAAAGAAAATCTTGAAGAGATATGTTGTACATTGTACAAAATGTAATTCTTGGTTTATATCAAACACATATAATCAACAGATGGAATGTGCTTCCTGTGGAAACTCTGGTGCTATGTACGTATCTTTCACTTGTGATAAATGTAAGAAATTCTTTGATCTGAGTGATGATAAAAGTGAAAAATGTCCATATTGTGGAATGCAACTAACTCTGACAAAAGAAAATGCGCTGTATTAAGCATATTTTGCTGAATAGAGAATTACTCTTCTATATTTATTTCTAAAAAACTTTTATCTTTTAGTTTTTGCACAATTTTATTTATTTCAACAAGGGATATATTTTTTTCTTGGGATATCGCGTAAACGGATGACTTTCCATTACACATCTCTAATATTTCAAATTCTTTTTGTGAAATCATACCCAAACTTCGTGCCATAGGAGAGACTTTACCTTTTTTTATTGGAAACATTTTAGTTTCTTGAATATCACTTTCATCAGTTTCGATATTTCTCATCAATTCTGTTCCTCTCACCTGCATATCTTTATCTAAGTAGAGAGTTATTGCATGTTTATTACCCCCTTCTCCATGGACATAAAGATATTCAAAAGGAAATCGCTCTGCCCTATCCCTATGCTCATAACTGACTTTTAATGTTATATTCTTTCTACATTCGGGGCAGAAAAGTGAAATCTCAGCATAATCTTCTAATTTCCGAACACTCAAAATATTTCGCCCTTTTTCTTTAAGGAAAAGTGATTTCAGTGACTAAAGTTATATCATGGAACCCTATTTATGCGGCTTGGATATCGCTACATTGCGGGAAATGCCGAACCAATCCTCTGTGCTGCAATACGTAATATCTTTACATTTTTCATCAATGCTTTTATTTTTGATGCAGCAATTGCAATAATAAATCTTCCTGCTTGACTAAAAACTAAATATCCTGTACCCGCACGTACGATCGCTTCAGTTAGATCTTCTTGAAACATAGTTTGCATAGTCATCTTTGCAGTCATAGTCATTGCTGCGGAAACGCCGCCTAAACTATCGCTATCCATATCATCACTCGCAATACTGGCAAATGCTACCTGATAACCCGTGTCTGTATATAATCCTAACGTAGTAACTCCATCTAAATTGGACGTGAGATAAGCGACTTCGGGTTCTAATTTTGCAATATCATCTGGTCCGATACCTAATTCTCCCATTTTATAACAACCATTATTTTTTTCTTGAAATCAATAATTGATTTTAATTATTCTTGCAATGATTTCTGGATTTTATCTACAAATTTATTCATTGAGATTTAACAATAAAAAAATTTTCCTTAATCTATTTTTCTAAATTCAAGTTCTTAAATTTTGTCGTTATTTAGTTTATTCCTATCTGATTTCATTAAGGAAACAATATACCTTCTATAAGATTCCATAAAGATAGGTATAAATCGCTTGTTATAGACCAGTGCAAATATAGAGCAAGATAAGCTTCAATTATGGCGAAAACAACATCGCTGGGATAATGACATCCCGAAATAAGACGACTATATGGAATGCTGAGATTATAAATTACAAGACCAATTATAATGAAAATAAGGACCCACATGCGATACGGTGCAAACCATAATATTAATAGACCAACAAGAATCGTTGAATGATGGCTGTGCCCGCTTGGAAAACTGTATCCGTGTCCTGTCTTATCTAACCTAAATATGCCTGAATCTGCGAGCTCTATAAAAGGTCTAGGGCGTTTGAAATAATTTTTTATGAGATAATAAAAAAAATAACTCTGTAAAAAACCAGTTGTGAATACTATTAACATAGAAAAATCTTCAAATATTAATCCTAACAATCCTAAAATTGGTAATAGGATTGCCCATAAACGTGGATCGCCACAAAATGAGATCCCGCGTGCGATGTTTCTATAATGTTCCCTATTTTTGAATTTAAAATATATTTTTTTAATAATTTGTTTGTCCCATTTGTCTAGTTTTGGAAACCAATGTGAAAATCTTGTAGAATACCCCGACTCTTTAGAAGTTTGTGAATTCATGTGATTATAGACAACCTGAAGACTTAGATTAATAAAAAATAAAAAAATGCTTAACCCAGTTTCGCTAGTATATTTCCCATTAATGTACCAAGTTGCTGGATATTTTGCGACAAGTTTTGTAATGCTTTTTCTTGTCTATCATTAGAATCTTTTATTGCTTCCAACATAGGTTTAAAGCTTAGGTAATTATTGCTGATTTGTTGGATTTCTCCTTTTAGATTTTCCATCGCTACTGCCATATTGTTCACACTCTTGACTCCAGCTTCCATTCCATCCAGTCGTCCTTGAATTTGCGATGCAATTCGTCCAAATGCCTCTAAGCTTTTAATACCTTCCGATAATTGTTCTAGTGTTGGTCCGAGATCAGGAATGTTTTTTTTCAATTTTTCCATAGTAGAGATTAGAAACTTCCGACCTTGAACAATCTCATCCAGTGATGATTTCATCTGTTCAAAAATTGATTGAGACATACGCTTTTTACCATCCTCTTATAAGTTAAGTGTATATTAAAAATTGAAGAATTTTAGAAATTATCCTTGACTTTTCCATTTGTTAATCTTTTGCTCCAATGTTGAAAGAGCATTTTGATCCAGAGCTTTATCTCCGAGTGATTTCAATCTTCCTGCCTCCATGCTTAACTCAAATAATTTACTATCTAATGGATTTGCTTTTGAAAGTTCGCTCCTCAGTTTATCGATCATTCCACCCAAATCCTTGGCATTAGTACCTGACTTGGCGGCGCTTAAGATATTATCAAACTTTGAACCGGTGTTTCCACCAGAGCTAGATTGTGGGGCTGCAACACTTGGTGCAGACTTTGGCGCACCCATACTAGGCATAGATGGCATAGATGGTTTTGGCGCTCCCATACTGGGCATAGAAGGCTTTGGCGCACCCATACTAGGCATAGACGGCATAGATGGTTTTGGAGCAGATGACATCGGCATCCCTCCTCCGGATTTCATATCTTTAACAACATTATATGTGTTTTGAACTGTCGTTGATAAACTGGATATACTCGACGATAATTGTGAAACACTGTTCTTTAAGTTACCCAAAGTGTTGACTGCTGTTTGAATGAAATTTTTTAAATCTGATACTGAAGATGCCAAGTCTCCCATACTTGATACTTCAAGAACTTCTTTTAAATCCTCTACACTTACCTTCAGTTTTCCAATCTCTGCTATTATATATCTTCGTCCTTTAACCACTTGATCCACTTGTTCAGATATATGTTCAAATACGGTTTTTGACATTGATTTTCACCTTGTTATTATTGTTTCTTTTTTGCTTAGATCTTTGATAAATTCCTTAATTAATTTTTACTTGAAAATTTCTAAATTAAGTTTATTTTTAATTTTTCCTCAATTTATAATTATCGATAATTATCTCTTTGAGTTGTTTTTTCAAAATGGATCGCCCTCAGAGTGGATCGCCTGCATCATTGTATGGGCAATACTCAACTCGTCTTGATGTCATCATTGGGCAATCCATAATGGATAATTTTATTTATAAATTTTAAAGTTAGTCTTGATCAGTTACTTTCAAAAATTGAATTCCTTTTTCAGTTACATGGTACTCCTCTTGTGTTTGATAAACTAAATTTAAATTCAACAGCACCGGTAATCTACCAATAACACAACTCATGGGGACGCCTGACAACAATTGTATGGCTGTTTTAGTATTTGCACCACGATAGATTGCAACTAACATTTGGATCCCCATTTCTCCTAATAGATATCGGAATGATAAGAGCGTTTCCTTATCCTTTTCACTAGGATCATGGGCTGTTTTTTCCATTTATAATCATCAGATTGACTTAAATTTAGTTTTTTTTGAATAATTCCTGTTCTTTGTCCTTTAAATATCTTTAAGTTCCTTCTTCCCGTCTACTTCTGCTTCTTTCATGATTTCTTCAAGACGCTTTTGATCCGCCTTTTGCTC
>WJKO01000432.1 GCA_014729055.1 Promethearchaeota archaeon
GTACATGATCACCAGTCGAAAATTGATGATGCTGAAACCCAACAAGAAATTAAAAGTTATTTAGCAGAACAAGCCAAAGACCACTCAGAAATTAATAAAGTTGTTCTAAAAGATGCTATTTCTGAGGTTGATGGTATTTATTTATCAATAGAGATCGAAACAAGCGAAAATATTAGCGTTATTGACGCCCATATGATAGCTGAGATCTTGGAATTGCAATTAAGATTAAAGTTCAGAGACATTAGACGCTGTATTATCCATACCAGACCAAATTTAGAATAAAACAATATGATTTTATTTGCGTGGCTATATTTTTCTCAAATTCTCTGAGTAAGTTTAAATTGTATCTGAATTTCTATAAAATTGATTAAATATGTCTAAGAAAAGATGTGTAATTGTGGGTTTCGGCGGTCATGCACGTCATTCATGGTTTAATAGTATTAAACAACATCCCGATTGGGATTTAGTTGGCGTTGTCGATACAAATACCGAATTGTTAGCAAATATTGAGCAAATTACAGACGGTGTTCTTGAAGATGATGAAGCATATATGAAGATCGATGAATTGAAATTATATGGCGTCGATCCCGATTTATGTATTATTGCAACACCCATTCCCACTCATCATGTATTAGTTAAGGAAGCAATGGATGCGGGTTATAATGTCATATGCGAAAAAAACATGGCCAGCACTATTTATCAAGGAAGACAGATGGTTCAATTAGCCAAGGACCATCCTGAATTATCTACTGCCATGGGAACTCAGCGCAGATATACAACGAATCACTGGACCGCGAAGCAATACCTCAATAGCGATGAAAACGAAATTGGCAAGGTACATTTAATTCAATGGAATGATGCATTTAATTGGGGGTTATACAGAGAGGGATGGCGCACGTGGTTACAAGAACTTTTTGCAGAAGATCAGATGATCCATTGGTTTGATTTATTGCGTTGGATTACTGAAATGGATATAGTTCAAGTTAGAGGAGATTGTTTTATACCACGTGGTATTGATTGGCAAGGCAGCAGTACAGTGCTTGCTAATCTTGCGTTGGCAAAACCAGAAGATTATAATCACAGACATAATTGGGTGTGGTGTAGATTTTACGGAGATTGGCAAAGACGGGGTCCTCGTGATCTTAATACAAATCTTAAAGAATTCTCAGGTACCCGAGGAAGACTGCAGATTAATGGACCGTGGATCGAAACTTGGCTCTATCAAGATGAGGCAGGCACAAAATGGGAACAAGATGGTGTGATGCCAAAACAAGATATTTGTGATCTTGGAACTGATTTTGACCAACAGCGGATCATCTTAGAACAAATGAAAAGAAGCATAGATTCTAATGGCGAAAAACAACCAGATAATAATTTTAAAGATGTATTCAGATCATTCGCAGCAGTAATGGGAACGATTGAGAGCAGTCGGACAGGCAAGGCCGTCTATATACCAGATTATTGGAAAGACATGGAAATATAAGATAAATATTATCTAATCTATATCTTATCTAATCTTTACAGCCACCTCGTAAGTTCTAATTTTTTTCAATGTTTAAAAATTAGAAAAAATATTTAGATATGATTTAGATATGATATTTAGATATGAAGACATTGCTAGTCAAGATACAATGTTTGCTTCTTATTATTCTATCAATTAGTGCATTCTGTATTTTTCCCCTTAGCAATGAAAACTCCCTTCAAAATACTGAAATTATAAGCTCGCAAAGTGGAGATAGTTACCAAAGAATTTTTGTCTTAGGAGATCCACATGGAAGTAATATTATGCCTTGGAAATACATTGTTTCCCGAATTGATCAATTAGATTACAACTCGGGGGGTCTTGATTTTGTAGCATGTGTGGGCGATTATGACTATGAAGTAGGTTGCTCGCCCGATGTCACCTGGAAGCAGGCCGAAGATATACGATATATATTTTTAGGAGAAAATAGCATTAATGCTCCGTGGTTTCCTATTTATGGCGATCATGATGCTGCATTCTGGAAAGTCGCACATGAAGATATGAATATGCCCCCTCACAGCTATTACTACGTGAAAGATGGTATATTGCATATCTTTTTGAATCCACAATTAGGTCAACAAGTCATTGGATTTCTCCCTCCTATGACAAGGCATTTTCTAAATTATTTACTGGATGTGAAATATCCTAATAAAACAACCATAATTTACTCTCATTTAGGCATTGAAGGAATAACTCCGCATTGGGATAGTCCACCACACAATAAAGCTGCAAATTACCTCGATTTTAATTGGTGGTCGAATTTCCTAACAAATCACTCGAATATAAGGGCTTTTTTTGCAGGACATACACATAGATCATCACGTTCGGGTGTCCAGAAGCGTATTTGGAATAATATCTATTTTGAAACGGTTGAGTCTATGGTAGCGTGTCCTGAAAGAGCACATTTTCTATCTTATTCAGATGGTTATGAGGGTGAATTTCCGCTATTGGAAATATATGAAAATAAAATAGTCGTAAGAGAATATTCACTAAATAAAGGCGCTTTTACGGGCATTGGGTCGACTATTGATGGAGAGACTACGCTAAAC